>CANQBT010000020.1 GCA_947589405.1 uncultured Clostridia bacterium
GGACGGAACATATTCCGATCTTGACCACCCCAACATCGATACAGGCATGGGACTTGAGAGAATAGCTACGGTCATGCAGGGAGTAAACTCCATATTTGACGTGGATACGGTAAAGGCTATAAGAGATGCTGTATGCGACATATGCGGCGCAAAGTACGGCGAGGATGACAAGAAGGACGTTTCCATAAGAGTTATAACAGATCATATGCGTTCCGTTACATTTATGACTGCCGACGGTGTTCTTCCGTCTAATGAAGGCAGAGGCTATGTATTAAGACGACTTCTCAGAAGAGCCGCAAGACATGGCAAGCTTCTTGGCATAGACAGGAAATTCCTTGCAGAGCTCAGCAAAATAGTTATAGAAAATTCAGGCAAGGCATACCCAGAGCTTGTGGAAAAGCAGGATATGATACTTAAGGTGCTCACTACTGAGGAGGAGAGATTCTACAACACTCTTGACACAGGTATGGCTATGCTTGCAGACAAGCTTAAGGAATTAAAGGCGAAGGGCAAAAATGTACTTGGCGGTGCCGATTCCTTCAAAATGTACGACACCTATGGCTTCCCTGTGGATCTTATGGAGGAAATACTTGCCGAGGACGGCTTTACATTTGACGCAGAAGAATTTAAAGCGGAAATGGAAAAGCAGAGGACAAGGGCAAGAAACGCAAGAGCCACAGATACCTATATGGGCGCTGAGGAAACGGTATTCCATCAGCTTGACCCTGCCATGTCTACAGAATTTACAGGCTATAACGAGCTTATGGGAAAGGGCAAAGTACTTGCTCTTGTAGTTGATGATGAAATAGTAAGCGAAGCCAAAGCGGGAGATAATGTCGCAATTATAGTCGACAAAACTCCCTTCTATGCTGAAATGGGCGGTCAGACAGGCGATAAGGGCGTTAT
Source organism: uncultured Clostridia bacterium (assembly GCA_947589405.1). Taxonomy (GTDB): domain Bacteria; phylum Bacillota; class Clostridia; order Lachnospirales; family CAG-274; genus CANPXH01. The sequence goes on from CANQBT010000020.1 coordinate 907, forward strand.
AGTAGGCGCCGATGATCTGGGTATAGAGATAGAGGACTGCACAAAGTTCGGCGGCAATAAATTCATACACACAGGCACGGTGACTACAGGTACCGTACACACAGGCGATACCGTCACTCTTGCAGTTGACGAAAGCAAAAGACTGTCAACAGCCAGAAATCATACTGCCACACATATTTTACAGGCGGTGCTTAAAGAGGTGCTTGGATCACACGTTGAACAGGCAGGTTCATATGTAAGCGATAAAAGACTGAGATTTGACTTTACTCACTTTGAAGCTATAGATAAGGAAACTCTCAACATAATAGAAAAAAAGGTAAATGAAAAAATACTTGAAGCCCTTCCCGTTGAGGTCAAGGAGATGAGTATTGAAGAAGCCAAAAAGACAGGTGCGGTAGCCCTCTTTGGCGAAAAGTACGGCGATGTGGTAAGGGTCGTAAACATAGGCGGCTATTCCATAGAGTTCTGCGGCGGCACTCATCTTACAAACTCTGCCTACTGCGGAGTATTCAAGCTCTTGTCCGAAAGCGGTGTAGCGGCAGGCGTCAGGAGAATAGAAGCCCTTACAGGCGTAGGCGCTCTCAATTACCTTGATGAGGTAGGTTATATATTGAGGAACGTTGCAGATGCCTTAAGGACAACAGCCGGCGAGCTGCCAAAGAGAATAGAGCATATACTTGAAGAAAACAAAAAACTCACAAAAGAGGTGGAAAGCCTTAAGGCTAAGATGAGCGGTTCTCTTGTAGATGATATAATCAATTCCAAAGTAAATATAAAGGGCATCGATGTTGCAGCTGCACAGGTAAAGGGACTTGATATGAACGCTCTTAGGACTATGGGCGATCAGATAAAGGAAAGGATGAAGGGTATTATAGTTCTTGCAAGCGGCGAAGGCAGCAAATGCAGCTTTGTAGTAATGTGTAGTGATGATGCCGTTAAGGCAGGAGCAAATGCAGGACAGATAGTAAAGGCTGCTGCTACGGTATGCGGCGGAGGCGGCGGCGGTCGTCCCAATATGGCACAGGCAGGCGGCAAGGACGCTTCTAAGATAGCTCAGGCTCTTGAAGCGGCAAAGGCAGCTGTTGAAGGTATGATAAAATAAGTATGGAAGCAAGTTTAGCATATAAGACAAAGCAGATAATAAAAAAATATGAATTTAATTTCAAAAAGAATTTCGGTCAGAATTTTCTTGTAGACGAAAGAGTTCTGGATAAGATAGTAGACGCTGCAAATATAGGCGAAAACGATCTTGTAATAGAGGTAGGTCCGGGTATAGGCACTCTTACTCAGGCTATGGCTAAAAAGGCAGGGAAGGTAGTGTCTGTAGAGATAGACAGAACACTTGTGCCTATACTGGAGGAGCTTCTGGAGGACTATGACAATGTAGAGATAATAAACGAGGATATTCTTAAGGTGGATCTGAATGCACTTATAGAAAGGCATAAGGGCATGAATGTGAAAATGGCGGCAAATCTGCCCTACAATATCACAACTCCCATTATTATGAATATACTGGAGAAGCATATCCCTATGGAGAGCCTTACCGTAATGATACAAAAGGAGGTAGCCTTCAGAATGAATGCAAAGCCTTCCACTAAGGATTACGGCTCCCTTTCTCTTGTCACAAGATACTACTGTGAGCCATACCTTGTGGCAAATGTACCACGAAATTGCTTTATGCCAAGACCCAATGTGGATTCCGCCGTTATAAAGCTGACATTACCGGACAGACCTCCTGTAGATGTTAAGGACGAAAGCTTTTTCTTTGAATTTATAAAGGCTGCCTTTTCACAGAGAAGAAAGACTCTTGTCAACTGTATACACAACAGCGGTATTCTCAATATGAGCAAGGAGGAAATAGGCAGCCTGCTCAGCTCTCTTGGCTTTGACGAAAAGGTAAGGGGAGAAAGCCTTACTCTTCGGGACTTTGCAAAAATATGCAACAGTATATGACATATTATTATTTTCTGCTGCATAGACTGAATAAGGTATAATTTCTACGGAGGGATATTATGGCTTATTCAAGGTTATTTATTGCTCTTAAGCAGGGCTGCGAGGGCTATGGAAAGGACCAAAGAGGCGCTGTGGGCAGATGCATAATAGAGAGCAGAAACGGTACAGGCAGACTGGCTCTTCAGGTACAGGGGCTTAGAAATGACAATGACTACAGGGTGTGTATACTTTCCGATAACGACTATGCTGAGGTAGGAACACATCTATACATAGACAGCAGCGGACACGGCGGTCTTAAATGGGAATTTTCATTTGAGGAAACAGGGATACCTGTGTCGGAAATAAAGGCCTGCGCCGTACTTGTAAGGGACAAGGCGCCCCTTATAGGCTTTACGGACGGTGAATACAACTGGCAAAAATGCCTTATGGCAAAGGAAGAGATAAAGGCGGCAGAGGTCACAAAAATAACGGCAGAGCCGCAAAAATCCAATAACGATGATACCGATACGGCATATCCCGAAAAGGAAAAGGAAAAGCTCATATGCATTATTAATGAGCTGGACGAGGATATAAAGGAAATAAAGGAATATTCCCGTATAGGCAGCGAAAACGACATAGACGCTCTTTTCTCCAAAAATACCATAAAACCCTTTGGCGATGACGGCATCACATGGGTAAGGGGAAACATAAAGGAGCTTGCCCTTATACAAGGACTATGGAAATATATAAACAATCCCTTTGTTATAAAGGGCTGTAGGGACTACAGGCATCTTATATTCGGCAAGGATAATGATAACAACTTCTGGCTTGGGGTACCCTGTAAATATGACAGCGACTACAGACTTGAAGCTATGCTTCAGGGCTTTACGGAATTTAAGTCAGAGGACAACAGACCTCTTAAGAACAATGAATTTTGCTACTGCATTATGAAATGCTAGATTGGAGATAGACATATGCGCATAAGAAAAAAGGCTTGGGCTGAAGCCGAGCTGGCTTCAAACAGAGCTATAATAACAGAGCCTTCACAGTATAAGGGCAGATGGCACGAGGTATTCGGCAACGATCATCCTATCCATATAGAAATAGGCTGCGGAAAAGGACAATTCCTTAGCACAATGAGTAAGCTGAATCCCAATATAAACTACATCGGCATAGAAAGAGAAGAGCAGATAATAGTGACTGCTCTAAAAAAGAGCCGTGAAGGTGAAACGGGAGATAACATACGCTTTTTTGTAGAGGACGTTGCCAATATTTTAGATATATTCGATACGGGAGAGGTAAAGAGAATATATTCCAACTTTTCCGATCCCTGGCACAGAAGGAAAAAATGGGCTAAAAGAAGGCTTACACATAAAAATTTCCTCAATATATACGAAAAGCTTTTCGGCGATGACGGCGGAGAGCTGTTTCTTAAAACAGATAACAAAATATTCTTTGAATTCAGCTTAAATGAAATAGCCGACAAGGGCTGGAGGCTCCACAATATATCCCTTGATCTTCATAACAGCGATTATGAGGGGAATATAATGACAGAATATGAGGAAAAGTTTTCGGCTATGGGCATGCCTATATACAGACTTGAAGCATATTACAAAAAATAAATAATTTACACAAAAATAGCTGCTGCATTATGATCTGTATAAAAGAGAACATAATACGGCAGCTGTATTTTTGATTTATGTATAAAATTTTGTTTGGCTTTATTTGTTCACGGTAAAATACGAACAGCTATACAACATTTTCTGGCGTGCAATGTACGCCCCTACATAACATTATCGGCTGTTTAAATACCAAAACCCAACATGCCATTCCCCATAAATTCTATTTAAAATCAGAAATCGTAACATTTGTGCCGATAGGCAGATCATTTTTCCATGTATGGTTATTCAAAAGCAGCTGTCCCGATTCCATAACGATGTTATCCACAGCAATCTCTACCTTGCTTGCTGTTTTTCCCGTATCTGTATGATACAGATCGTAAATATATGAAACATATGCATTATAGCTTCCGTCAGAAGCCTGTTCAACAGATACGACATTTATATCATAAATTCTGTTGAAAACCACATCGGGTCTTTCCTGCCAGTAGTCCTGACCAAATATCTTATAGGCATTTGAACCCGGCACAGTATACTGAGCTACATAGCTGCTGTCATGATTATTTGTAGTATAGACCCATCCATAGCTGTAGAAATCCTCCAAAAAATTGCTGATGTATGTATTGATCTCTCCCATGTCTATATCGGCATCGGCAGCCTCTTCCTCAGGCTCAGGTTCAGGCTCGTCTGCATCAGCTGCAACGGCTTCATCAGCTTTTGCTTCTGTTGCGACCTCTTCCTTTTCCGTTGTTATCTCATTGGCGGGAGCGCTGTTTGAGTCATTGGCATCTGACTTGTTGTTATTGAGCTGTACCACAACATAGGCAACTGCCAGTATAAGCACTATTGCAACTATAGTTATCAGATATGGGACAGGATTTGTCCTTTTCTCACTATATGAAGAAGTATCATAGCTTTCCGTAAGAGAAAGACCGCACGCCGGACAAAACCGTTTGTCATTGTCAACATTCTTTCCGCATTTTGGACAAACCATATATTTTTATCTCCTCTCTTCAGAATAATCATTATTCTGCGTTAAATATATACCATTCGTTATCCTTTTTTCTCAGCGTGAAAACAACGATCCCGCTTTCTTCCTGTGTGTCTCCCTTTATGTACAGCTCTGTGGTTATCTTTACTCTGTCGCTGTCAATATCCTCACGTTCCATATTAGTGATCTCTATTACGGCATCGTCCATATTTCCGTAATCTACCATGAGATCCTTGAAAAGAGGTATTATCTCCATAACCGCATCAATGTCGGCTTCCACGCCATATGCCTCTATACTAATATAACCAAGTATCTTGGCAAAACTGGGATGCAGACATTCTACCGCCGTCTTTACATCGGCATCACTCATTGCATTTACAAATCTTTCGACTACATCTTCGGGAGAATCGATTTTTTCGGCTCTTCTGCCGAACGCTCTGCCTTCCCTGCCCTCATCGTCATATCTTTCTTCTCTTTCAGCTCTTGCGCTTTCGTCCCTTTCGTTTCTTGAATTTCCGGTTCCTGTACAGCCTGTCATTGCTGCAACAAGGGCAAATATAATAATAGCTTTTAATATCTTCACAACTATTGCCCTCCCCTTAAAGCTGAAGCTTTTTCTCTATTATCTTCAGTACAGATTGATCAATACGCTCTTCGCTTATCTTACCTGACTTAACGGCATTGAGCACTCCGTTGTAGGCAAGCTGGAAGTCCTGAGGCATAAGAAGAATATCTACGCCTGCATTTATAGCTCTTACGGCTATCTCATCGGATCTGTAGAGATTTGTAAGGGCGCCCATTGCAAGAGAATCCGTAATTACAAGGCCCTTATAACCCAGTCTTGTCTTTAAAATATCGTTGATAATAACAGGCGAAATAGACGCACAGGTATTATCTCCCGTAACTTTTGGCAATGAAAAATGGCCTACCATTATCATATCCGCATTATTATTGATAGCTTCTATAAAAGGTCTTAACTCATTTGCCGCAAGCTCATCATATGTCTTATCGGTATAGGCAAAGCCCTCGTGGGTATCGTCCTTTGTAGCGCCATGACCAGGAAAATGCTTATAGCAGGAAATTATCCCATTGTCATTAAGTCCCTTTGAGAACTGTACAGCCATGCCGGACACAACGCCTGCGTCACTACCAAAGCTTCTGTCCTTAACGACCTGATTGAGGCTATTGGTAAGCACATCGGCAACAGGAGCAAAATCAACATTAAAGCCATAGCTTTTAAGATAAGAACCTATAGTGCTTCCTGCCCTGTAAGCATTGCTTACATCGCCTGTGGCTCCTATCTGCGGCATTGTCTGTACCTTTGGCACATTTATTGTTTGGCTGTTTCCAAGACGTGCAATGCTTCCGCCTTCCTCGTCTATACCTATGAAAAGAGGTACCTTGCACACCTCCGTGCCGTACTTTTTCATATTGCTTATCATTTCCTTAGCCTGAGATTCACTCGTAAGGTTAGGTGAAAAATATATTATTCCGCCTACAGGGTGTTGCTTAAGAGCGGTCTTGCTCTGTTCCCCTGCCGCTATAACTGTGCCTACATTTGTAAGGGCTTCGGGAGTTATAAAGAAAAGCTGATTTATTTTTTCTTCAAGAGTCATGCTCTTTAATATTTCATTTGCTTCCTTGACGATCTTTTCATCGGGAGATGCTGCCGCCGTTGTAGTTTCCGACACGGTCTCGGTGGATAAAGACACCTCGCCTATCTTAAGAGTTTCCTTCTCAGATACGTTAGGTACATTAGACACATCGGTATTTACGCTTTCCTGCATTTTAGGCTCATCGCTCCTGAAAGCATAAATGATAGCGCATGCCATTACAAGTGTTGCAACCAATACCAAGCCAAACAGCGCAGTTCTGTACTTACGCTTCTTGTACCAGGGCTTCTTTACTTTTCTTCTCACATGCTGAGTGCGTCTGCCGTATACTTCCGCTGAGACTTCCGATTTTTTTTCTGCTTTTCTTACTTCCGAGTTTTTATTCTCCGCTTTTCTTACTTCCGTTCTTTTATTTTCCGCTTTTCTGTTTGCATTTTTTATATTTTCTGTTTTTCTGTTTTCTGATTTCCTCTTTCCTGTTTTTTTGTTTTTAGAATTAACCTTACCGCTCATACCTGTCACCCCGCATTAGTTAAATTCACATATATAGCCTATTTTTCCGTAAGCATTAGGCGCAGCGTTTGCATAATCGTCAGGTATATCATTCCAAAGCCAGCCTGTATTTGCCCTGCGGAAAATCGCTACACAATCTTCTAATTTTCCTGTACTGCTGTCGTAAAATGTAGGCTCACCGGCTAACCAATGGCTGCTGTTGTTAATAGATGAACCATAGAAATCACCTGATCCGTCTATCCAGTAATAGTCGTTATCCACTCTTCCTGCACCTATATAATATGTATATTTGGTGCCGTAACCGGAAAGCATATTTGTTACCTTGTTCCATTCCTCCTCCGTATCAAATGTAACAAGATGTCCGCCCATGCTTTCACATTTGCGCCGAGCTTCTGACCATGTAAGGTCTTCAAAGTATACTTGATAAGTGCTTTCCTTTGTAGGAGGCTCAGTCGGAGGTTCTGTCATGACCTCAACCTCTGAGTCCGCATCTCTTTCTCCACTATCGTTTCCATAGCTGTGCCAATCATTATCCGGCTCCGTATAGCCGTTATCGCTGTCGTCAAAGCCATAATCATCAGGGTCAGAGAATACGGATTCCTCTTGCTCTGACGGCGTTTGATCATTCTTATTATCAATAAGCTTTGCTACACTAAAGCACATAAACAATGTCACGATAACAAGCAGAAGCAGTAAAAATCCTATAATACCTCCAACTATCATCATGTTTGTCTTTTTGCCTGAATTATTTGGCTCACCTGAATATACATTATTTATATTATCTGTATTATTCACGGTATTTGCCGTATTTGTCCTGACTTCTTTTAAATTTGCTCCACAGCCGGTACAGAATTCGGCTCCGTCCTGCTGTATTTCCTTTCCGCATACCGGACATTTCATAATATTCTTTGTCCTCCTTATTATTTTTTATCATATGGATATAGCTTATTTCTTTTTGGATTTTTTAGATACCTGTTCTTCTATAAGATACATTATTTTGCCCTTATTCATGATTTTGTAATTTACATCTTCCTTCTTTAGCCTTGCAGGCATGACATGTATCCTGTTCTTTTTCAGTTCGGAAGCAGGCACAAACTTGTAACCTCTTTCAAAAAAGGTAAAGAAAATATCGCCATAGGCTGTATCAAAATTATCTCTGCATATTGCTTCTCCGGGAAAGGCTTCAATATACCCCTCCTTGTACTTTGTAATAAGCTTTGAATCATTATCCTCTGATGCCCGTTCAAAATATATACTGTTTTCATCATAGGACACAAGAGTCATATATTCAAAATCGCAAAGTCCGTCATATTTCTCTTTTTCCTTATCGGGAAGATGTATGTATTCCAGATACCCCTTCTCGGTATCCTTGCTCTTTGGCTTATAATACTTCTTTTCCCTGAGATATTCGCTGCCCAGAAGCTTTTCATACTTGCTGATCATTTTCCTCTTCAGCGCATAAGATGCCGCAAGCTTTTCCATCTCGAAAGGGTCCAGATCGTTTTCGCTATAATATTTTTCACATCGGCTGCGCATATCCTCAAGCTCGCTGTTTAATTTATCTATCTCGGCAAGCTCGCTGCTTTTAAGCTTGTCCGCAAGCTCAAGCTCAAGCTGTTTTTTTAACAGACAGCTTTTATCATATGCTGCTTCCGTTTCAAAAAACTGCCTTATAAACGGCTTGGATAAGAAGGTGCCGCAGTAGGGACAGAATTTGTCGGCACTATCTGCCTCAAAGCGCTTGTCACACCTGTGACAAATAAACATTTCTTTCAAATTTATCACTCCTCTGTACCGTTATCCTTCAGCCATGACTCCGTGCGGTCTATCTCACCGTTTATAGCCTTGTTGTAATCTGCTGAGAGCTTTTCATATTCTTTCTTGCTCACAAATAGAACATTGCCCTTTTCCTTTATTTCCATATAGTTATCCTTTTTCTCCATAAGGCAGCATTTCTTAAGGATATAATACTCCTTGCTGCTGTTTTTGTTATCCTCTGAATACTCATAGTCAAAAATAGCATTATATCTGTCATTATCATAAAGCTGAAAATTAAAGGGAGGAAGGATACGGCATGTGTTTTCATACTCATCTTCCGAATACATATTGAGATAATATGCATTTTTATCTTCTCGCTTTGCCGGCAGGAAAATATTGTTTTCCATTATCATATATACGGGATCGATACTATCTACGGCAAGATAGTTGTCCTTGTCCTTAAAGCACATAAAAGCATTATATATCTCCTCAGGTGCTTTTGTGAAAATACTGTTTTCTCCCATACCCAGCACCAGTATATTAAAGCCTGCCGTACCTTCATTTTTAAGCTTTTCTATGACCATGTTCAGTTTGGCTGCAAGCTCATTATCCGCTTTTTTAAGCTCGGCTATATTGCTGAGATCTTCATCTTCTATGAATCTGAGTATATTTTTTCTGGTCTTATACTCCTTCTTTGTTTTCTCAACAAGACCGGGATCCAGCTTAGCATCTGTTTCGTCTATTTCCTTTCTAAGCCTTTTTATTTCAATCTCGTTGGCTTCAACCGTTTCCGTCATATGAATAAGATTATAGCTTATTTTATTTCCGCAATAGCTGCAAAATTTGTCACCGTCGTTATATGTAGCTCCCTTGCCGCATATAAGACATTTATAATAGAATGTTCCCATTCTCCGACACCCCAATCTAAATTTATTTTACAATAATGCCCCTTTCCTTGAGCTGATAGTCATAAGAATTTTTTACGACTACAGCCGGTTTCTTGACATAGGGATAAGACACACCGAGTTCATCGATACTGAATAGTGTTGTCATATAGTCCACATTTTCAATACCGCTGGCTGTCGGGTAGAGTCTAAATACATTTTTTTCATCTGTTTCCGTCATATAGCAAAGATAAGGAGGCTCCTCGCTTATCTCCACATAGAGCGAGCCTGTGACGCAGCCGGCGTTTACTCTTTTATACCGTTCTGACAAAAGCTTTTCTCCGCTTGCAAGTATTCTGTTTATTTCATCTGTTTCGTTTGCGCCAAGCTGAGGGGCATCCGAAGCCTTACCCTTATCCTTCGGCTTGGTAGAAGCATTTTCATTTTTATCGGGAATACTGTTACTGTTGACTGCCAAAGCTGCACTTTTATTGACGGAAGTCTTTGCTTCCGTATCCCTGCTGTCAGTATTGTTGGGGAGCTTACGCATAATAGTTTCGTTTATCTCATGCAAACCATACAGGGCTTCATTTAACTGTTCGGCTTCTCTGTTGGACATGCCCTTGTCCGCAGAAGGCTGTTCATGCAATTTTTTCTGATCCCGTTCAAGCTTCAGACATTTTCTTTTGAGAACATCGTTCTCCTCCTTCAGCTCTTGTCTTTCGGAGAAAAGAGCGTCGTATTTCTTCCTAAGCTCACTATTTTCCGAAGTCTGAGGCTTTTTCTTCACCATTTCGTTTCTCAAATTGTTAAGTCTGTTCTCAACAGCTTTCCTTTCTTTTTCAGCCTGTTCTCTTTCTTTTTTAAGCTGCTCCTTTTCCTTGTTAAGTGCCTCTATCTTTTCTTTAAGTTTTTTTGTTTCCTCAGTATATTTGCGGTTTTTATCATATGTCGGAGTTTTTTCTTCATCCGTAAGCGTATCGTTACACATATCACAGTACAGATCTATGAAAGAATAGGCTGCAAAAAAGTTGTCGCAAAATTTCTTCTGAATATCGGGAAGTCTGTCGGCATCTTTTTCTCCCTCATCAATGTTTGCTTCTAAAAACTCTTTCCATCTCTGCACATATTCCGTATCGTTCTGATATGTGTCGAAAACCTCTTCTATACGAGCTTTCAGGTTATTATATATTTCCTTATATCCCCTGTATTTCAAAAAGCCCTCATCGGCAAGAGTGCATCTGTTGACAACGCTTTTCAAAAACAAAAGCACGTTTTTTCTGTATACAGAGTCATTCAATATACTGACTAATTCTTTTTCAAAAAATATCACGGGTACTCCTCCAGATTTGTTTAGTATTCAAGTTCGCCCTTTTCTTTGATAATAACAAATTTGCCGTCCTCTATCTCTACCAATGTTGAACGTCTTATTTTTTTAGTTCCCGTACTTACACATTCATATATCTTGTAGTTATATAGGGACATATTCTTTAAAATAAAAGACTTTATATCGGGATACAGATAAGATCTGTTCCCAACATCAACAATATAGAAGGGTATGCCGTTGGTATCGTCGATTCTTGGCCTCATACTTCTGCATACCAGATTGATCTTCCTGAATGCCTGAGGCAATTCTGCCAAATCACCGCTCAGATAGTCGTTGTATACATCTTCTATGCCGGAAAGCTCTATACCTGACGTATCTGCTTTGCTTTCCTCATAATTGTAAGCAGCGACCTTATTGTCGACAGGTGTATTTGCAACAGGAGCATCGGAATTGTATACCTGTGCATTTATATCTATTTTCAGCTTTTTTATCTCTCTGTCAAGTCTTTGCTTCTCTATCTCCATTGCCTTCTTTTCGCCGAGAAGTTTGAGATTTTCCTCCTCCATAGCATTGTTGTCATGCTTCAAAGCTTCATTTTCCTTGCCTAAAAGCTCTATATCCTTTTCAAGCCTTTTTACTGACCTGCGCAGGCTGTCTATCTCATCTGACTTTGAAGTATCTGATTTAAGAGAACCAAGCTCCGCCTTAAGAGAAGCTATTTCTTCATTAAGCTTTTCCTTCTCGGCAGCGTTGTTTTCCATTGCGCTCCTAAGCTCTGAGATCTCCTTGTTCTTTTGTTCAATGCTGCTGTCCGTAACATCTTTATTTTCATTTGAAGCCGACATGCCTTTAAGAGCTTCCTCCAGCTCTTTTATACGGCTTTTGTCAAGCTCTGCTTCTTTTTTGTATCTTTGTATTTCATCGCTATCCGTATCGGTAGATGAAGCTGACCTGAGCCTTTCCACCTCTGCGTTAAGCTCTTCTATTTTGCTGTCCTTTTCAGCCATGCTTTTCTTCATGGCTTCTGCTTCTTCGCTGCTGCCTGAGCCTGAAGGCGCTGATCTCAGCCCTTCCGCTTCTGCGTTAAGTCTGGCTATTTCTGCGTTAAGCTCTTCTATCTTGCTATCCTTTTCAACCATACTTTTCTTCATGGCTTCTGTTTCTTCGCTGCTGCCTGAGCCCGAAGGCGCTGAGCTCAGTTCTTCCGCTTCTGCGTTAAGTTTGGCTATTTCTGCGTTTAGATCCTCGATCTGCTTGTCCTTTTTAGCTATTTTTTTACGCAGGACTACCACTTCATCGCTTCCGCCTGAGGACGAATTCTGAAGCTCTGCTTCCAGCTCGGCTATTTTATTGTCCTTGATATAAATTTCCTTTTTTAAAAAACGGATCTCTTCACTATCATCATTGTTTCCCGTACCTGAAGATCTGAGCTTTTCTATTTCGTTTTTAAGCTCTGAGATTTCCTTATCCTTATCGGCAAGCTCCTGTCTGAGCTGCATATCTTCTCCGCTTGAAGTCCCTCCTGATGACAGGGTCGCTTTAAGCGCATTTTTTTCTTCCTCAAGCTGATTTATGTAATCGGAAAGACTTGCTATATTTTCTTTGTAAGAATTTATTTCCGCCAAAAACTGATTTATAGTATTTTCATCATAGCTCATAAGTATTCTCCTCTGTAAAACAGGTTATCACCCTGTCCTTGCGGACAGGGGATAACCTGTATCATTAATATTCTGCCTTGCCCTTTGTAAATATCTGTATGATCTTGTCAGAACCATTTATGCGTACAAACGCAGCCATATTGACTCTCTTGACGCCGTCACTTGATTTGGAAAATTCTATAATGGAATTCCCCATATTTGATACCATAAAGTCGGTCATATTTTCCTTTGTGGGGTAAATATATTTTTCATCTGAAGATATGTAGAAATCAAAACCATCGTCATAATCTGTGACCATAAGATGTTTTCCGTTTGTACAGATCTTTATTATCTTAAAGCCTTCCGGCGGCTGAGGAGCCTTTCCCTCCAGATATTCGTTATAGAGCATCTGGTCTGTCTTTATAACGGGAGCAGTATTTATTACAGGTTCAGGCGCCTTTTTTTCAGGAACATGCTTTGGCTTGGCTTCTACCGTGTTTTTGACTGAAAGAATGCCGGACTTGAGATTTGCTATATCTTTGGCATTTCTTTCCAAAACCCTACCAAGTCGTTCAACTCTGTCATTGAATTCGCTGCCTGTTACTGTAGAGACCTCCATGACCTTCTTTATTTTTTCTGAAAGCTCAGCCTTGTTCTTTTTGGCTGTCTTTGATACGGAAGCCACCATAATAAGAATAACGATAAGTAAAATAATGATCACAAACAGGACTACAAATACAATAATGCTTGTTAAGGATATTGAAGAAGCTGCCTCCTGAGACTCTGCCTCTGTTTCTTCCTCGTTCTCAGTCTGTTTTTCTTCGTTCCTTCTTGTCCTTTCACCGTTTGTTTCCTTATCCTCTAATGTCAGGGGCTCATCTGCTTGGCTATCTCCATTGTCAGCAGCAGGAGCAGGCTGTGCTGCAACGGTGCTCTGTGCTGCGTCGGGAGTCTGTTCCTGAGTAACGCTTGCTGCGCTTGCATCGCTTTGACCGCTGTCGGCGTTGGCTTGACCTCCCTGACTTGTATCGGCAGGAGCCTGCGCATTATCCTCAGCCTGAGTCTGAACAGCAGGCGTGCTTTCATCAGGCGGCGCACCATAGCAGCTCATGCTTAAAGTTAAAACAAGTACCAAAAAAACAGTTAAAAATTTTTTCATACACGTCACCGCCTTAAATATTCTCTATAACAGCCTTTACATAGGTCATAAGAGTAGATCCAAGCTGTTTATTCTTTACGTCTTCGTTCAATATTTCCTCAGCTGAATCAAATACGCCAAGCCAGAAAGTGTCATCGGTAGGAATAACGTTGACGCCGTCCATTATATCGTCATTGAATACAGATACCAGATTCTTTATTGAACCCATCTGATTAAGATCAAGCTCTGCGCTTACATAATCGCATTTAGCGCCTTTATAGAAGTTATTGATCCTTTCGTACTTACCATCGGCTTCATCGCCGGATCTGAGATTTTCGTTTTCTGTAAATGTATCCTTCTCACCGTTTTCTCTACAGTAATTGATAACGCCGCCATTATATACGACTTCATTCTTTTCCATCTGAGCGTCTGTAGAGGTAAGGGATTTCTCCTGTAAAAGCAGACCCTTTGCCGCTTCTGTCTTGAGAGTGGCCTTGTCAGGCTCTATTATCTGTACAGTACCGTTGGAATTTATTATGCCCTCATCTCTGGCTATAGTAGTAAGAGCTTTTTCTATTTCCGTAATATTCTGTGAGCTTATCCAGTCAATAAGCTTGGAACCGTTGCCTGCAAGGAATATTCTTAGATTCACAAATCCTCTGCTTATATTGCCTTTTTCTATAGCAAAGGCAACAGACCTTATTGTAAAGTACATCATGGCATATATACCAAAGAGTATCTTTCTTTCAAACATATCCGATCCGCTTGCCGCAAAAGGCTTAAGCTCTTCGGAATATTCAAACAGTACGGCTTCTACCTCGCTTGCAATAGATTCCACCGCTTCCTTGCGGTCTTTTCTGTAAAGCTGCTTGGCTTTTCTGAGCTTTTCGTCAAAGCCTCCTTCTATTGCATTGCCAAGACATTCCTTTATTTTGAACTGCATATCCGAAAGCTGATCGGGATCCGGATTGCTTGTTATTATGTATTCTGCAAAAGCAGGTCTGAATATTGCTCTGGAGGCAATATTTACAGAAGTCTGCATTATATTTTTAATTTCGGTATTGGTCTTATACCACGCTGATATGTCGGAGGAGCCGCCGCCTATGTCTATACATGCATAGAAGTTGCCGCCCTTTGACATAAAGTTCATAGCAGCCGCAACGCTTTCGGTCTTATATGACGTTTTGTCGTTTACAACTATCTGGTTTCCTATATCAGGATTCAGAATTTCGTCGTTTATATATCCGACAACGCTTTTTATATGATTCTTATATGCACCTGAAGCAGTCTTTGACAAAGCGGTAGGATAGGACAATCTGAGATCTATTGTTCCATATACCCTCTTTGAAGTAAGCACATAAAGGGCAACAGAGGTAAGCATCTGTACAAGATAGCCCATAATATGCTTTTGGTTGTTATTCTGAACAACGCCCCTCTTGTTCCACTTCATATCCTGATCTATAGTAGAATCTCCTATAGGAACATGATTGTACTTATAGCTGAGAACAGCGCTTCCGTGCTGGAGAAGCAAATGCGGACCGTCCTGAGAGTTATTGCTCTCTATGAATATGCTTGGATACGCCTTTCTGTTATAGAACTTTTCTCCCGGAAAGAATACTCCGTAAACAGAGTTTGTTTCACCGCTCATAAGACGATTGCCAAGCACATGTGAAAGGTATGAAGAAGCATGAGTATTCACTATGTTCTGATTATTGTGTCTGTCGTATTCAAAGAAGTTGCCAAGCTCTACAAATTCAGGCTCGTCATCGGTGCCTGATACTTTACAAAAGGCAGTAGTTGAAGTTGTACCAAAGTCAAAGCCCACTTCACAGCTTTCCGGATCATTTACAAGTACTTCTTTTGGCTTTTTAAGAAGTATTATACCTCTTTCCTGATTTAAATCTCCATCCTTTACATAGACATACTTAGGAAGAGTGTCATATTTCTTTATTGCTATTGATCTCTTACGTCCGTCGGCTGTAGTTCCTATAGCATTGGCTCTGAACATATCGTTTATATCGTCTATTTTACCCTTAAAGCTGAATTCGTACTTGCTTCTGCTTCTTGATTCCGGGAATATCTGATGGATATAAACATTGAACTTACGCCACATAGGAGTCAGTATGGATCTTTCCTCACCGTCTTTTATTTTCTTGTTTGTTTCCTGTTTGTATATATTGACATAAGGCCATATTGAAATAAGGGGTATATCCTCGCCTCTCATATAAACGATCTTATCGCCGTCATAAACTGTATTGAGGTATATTTTTTCGTGGCTTATAGTCTCGAATTCAATATCGACCCTTATTGTCTTTCCATCGCTGCTGCCTGTATATTTGATAGAATCTCTGAGAGCGTAAGGATTATCGGCAAAAAGCTTATCCATAGCGTCCCTTCTTATAGGCGCAACGGGAAACAGGTAGTTGGCTCCGTTAATGGCAAAAGTAATGACATGCTCTGTCTCATCACCCTTTACACCTTGTATTACCGCTATTTTATCTGTAAATATCTCCTTCTTGAGAAGTATATTTGTATTCTTAGGTCTTATTATCTCTACATTGCTGTCGCTAAGAATATTTACAATATCGTCGTCCAGTTTTTCAAATGTAACAACGTTCATATCTTTTATTCTTATCTGGTTCTCTATAGAGCTTACAGTAAGATCTACAACAAGATGAATGTCGTCAAACATGCTCTGAGCATTTTCATAATTGCAGTTAAAGTCCCTTCTGCTGAACTCAAGGAACTTTTTGGACATATCGTTAACTACGTCCTCCTTCTTCAGAGCCTCAAGAGCGTCCTCAATTTCCCATTTATCAACATGGGAATTGATATATTCCTTCATTGATTCAAAGTTGCCGTTAAGCTGATTTATAAAGCTATCGACCTTTATGCTGTTGGAATTATTGCTTATTTTTCTCAGAGATGACTCAACTGCATCGACCCAGCTTAAAAAATAATAACACTTGAAGGCCTTGCCGCTAAATATTTCATCAGCCATTTTTTCAAAATCAAATCTTACATATTTTTCGGTCTCGTCTGCTCCCGCTCTTACAAGAGACTTGGGGAAGCCTTTTTTCTCCATATAGTCTACAAGAGAGCTGCTTATATTATTGGGTGAAGAGCACACAAGAGATGTATTTGAAAAAGCGCCTATTATTTTGCCGTTAAGCTTTATAAGCCTTATTTTCTTCCATGCGTCCTCGCCGAAAAGATTGTTCTTGGGAGTGACAGCAATAAGATTATGAGCAAAAGCCTTTGCTTTGTTGTTATAGCCCTTGTAAGCAAGATCAATATCAACATATTCTATATCCAAATTGAGCACAGGCTTTAATGCAACAAGCATAATAAGGCAACGCCATTCCGTAAGAGCCTTTGCCCTTGCGGCAACATCGCCTTCTCCTTCTCTGGAAAAGAACATATTATTAAATGTCAGAAAGCTTGCCCATGGAGAAGGTACAGATACGGTACTTCTGTCTATAGACATAGCCGCAGCTTCTGTAAGCTGCTCGTCAAGTTTATTTGCAATATCTATGAGCGTATTGTCGCCGCCGCCTGTTTCTATAGGCTTTATACTTGATTCAATACCTGCCTGAAAGGTAATATCCTGATTTTCCTTAAGACTCAATCTTCCTTTCATTACGCTTCACACCCCTCTTTCAGTATTACTTTCTTGAGCTCTGTTACCAGATCTCCCATATTGTTTATATTCTTTTTGCCTCTGTCTACGTTTTCGTCAAATCTACGTATTATATCTCCGCCTGTAAGATCGCTTATGAACGGATCGTAATTCAGATCTCCAAGCACATTGAAATCCTTGTATTCGTCTACAAAAAATCCATGCTTATATTCGTATCTCAGATCGTTGAAAAGCTTAAGCTTATCTGCCCCCATATTTATTATTCTGAAATCGCCCAATATAAGATTTCCGCCGTTTTCAAGAGCCTGAGCAGGAGTTGAATACTGACCCTTTGCATTTGTATCAACTATTATCTCATAGAACCAATTTACATAAAGGCTGCAATATGTCTTGAATTTTCCCACCATGTCCGACGGCTTTACAGTAAATTTGCTCTTCCATGCCATTCTCTTCTTGTCGTCTTGCAATATATAGTAAAGACCCTTATTGTAGAGCATAGCTATTTCAAGGAATAAAACAAGACGTGTAGCCAGATTCTTTCCCTTATTAATATTGTTGAGAAGTCCTACATTTCTGTTGAGCTGACCCGGAACATCTACGTCATATGTCTTTATAAGTCCTGTTTTGTGTTCCTTTATATCGGCAACAAGGTCGCATATGGTAAGAGCTGTTTCTATCTCTATGTAATTGGCCTTGTTCCTCTGCTCCTCACCGCCGTTGTTATTTTCGAGATTCATATATTTTTCTTTATCTTCGCCTATGAAATATATATGGTCGAAATCTCTGTATATCTGCTGGTCGGCATAGTGATAAAGGGCAGCCCTGTTTTTTGCGGGAAATACAGATGAATTGATCTTACCTACATCGGTACCGTCTGCAACTGTTTTGTAATAAGGCATAACTATAGCGCAGCTGCACTTGTTGTCCTTTGTCTTTTCAACATTTTTAAGTATCTTGGCTATTGTTGGGATAGCTGACGCACCGGTACCTCCGAACATTGAGCCTATAACAAAAATATGGTCCTCTTCGTCTATATCGCTGAAAAACTTATTCCATTCGTCATTAAGACCGTTCTCACCCATTATAGCATTTGTCATGAAATATGAGCCTATAGATGTGTGGCCATAGAAGCCCTTGTCAAGAGGGATCTCCTGTTCTCCCTTTGTATAGAGAAAGTCATAGAAGTCCCTGAGATTCTTCTCATTTTCATCTTCTACGCTCCAGCTTCCTACATTTATTATCTTGCTCATAGAATCCTTAGAGCTTCCCACTACGGCAAGAGGATTCCATATATCAATGGCATCCTTCTCATCTTCGTAGTACTCAAGCTCAGGAAATTCATTGTTATCAAAATTGCCAAAGCTGTTTGTAACAGCATTATAGGCGTTTATCGTATCTTTTAATATTTTAGTATCACCGTTGTCATGGTCGGTGTCTATAAGCATCATTTTAAGAGAACAATCTTTCTTTGGGAAACAGCCTGCCGCACACAAATGCATAAGACTTCTTGCAACTCTTATGCCGCTACCGCCTACCATAAGCAAATATACCTTCATAGTTATTTTTCATCTCCTCGTTTTTTTATTTATGTAATATTACTTCTTTTTGTTAAAGAATCCCAATACAGGATTATACTGGAGTTTGTAGAATCTGTCTCCGAAGAATGAGCCTATAAAGAAAGCAAATACCCATTCCAGCACAATTACTGCGCATGCTATGGTAAAGCAGAAGGTTTCATCGGGATATAATACAGAGAATATAACTGCTGCGACCACTCCTGCTGCCAGAGAGAAAAGAAGCCCGAATATCCAGCCCTTTGTAGTTACGAAGGGACCCATTGCAAAAGCGCCAAGCAATACAAGCAAGGCATTGAACAATATACAAACAACAGATGATATAGTGACCGTAGTTACGAATATATTTGCCCAATCGCTGTAATCCAAATTAGTATCTGAAGGAGAGCAATAGTTATAGAAAACGTCCCTAAGTATAAACTTAGCAATACATATAAATATTACGCACACAATAATTGCTGCTGCAAGTTGTCCTATTCCTCTTAAAAAATTCTTTAAACCATTTTTCATTATTATTCACCTCATTTAAAATTTTAAAATATTATTCCGCTTCTGCTTCCCTTGTCCTGTTGGCTTCTCTGCCGTAGGATACATAGGGATTCTTTATATAGAGGGTAAAGCCGTTGACAGCCTTATTGGCCTCGTCCTGATAGTCGTATATATAGTCGAACAATCTCTGGAGATTAGTCACTCTTACGTTTTCTCCCTTTTCTGAACTGCTCAGATCCAGTACCCACTTCGGAAGGAAATCCTTTGTCTTATAGTGGTTAAACATTACATTCAGCTTTACAAAAGGAGTGCTGCCGTCAATAGTATCGAAAAACTTCTTAATATCGGGAATTACAATATTGAATGTAAGAGAATCGTTGGCATCGTCTATTCTCCACTTGCCCTGTATATCCTTTACACCCTCTGCTATAGATGTCGTCATTCCTGTATTTCCTGTAAACTGTCTGTATGTGCCGTTATTCTTCTGGTCAATGTCTACAGAATATATTTCTGAGCTGACATCGCATTCCAGAAGGCTCAAGTTAACGCCGTCGATTATGTTGAAGGGGATATTCAGCTTCAGCTTACCTGCCAGGTCCTCAGTATTATTGCTTACAAGAGGAGTAACAGCCAGATATGTAATATCGTCCATGCTGTATCTCTTTGAATCCTTATTTCCCTTGCTCGGCATATATCTTACGAGTCTGTCCGCCTCCAGCTTGTCATATGAAATAGCCGGATCAAAGTTGACGGTTCCTTCTATTGTATTGGAGTAATTGGTGCTGTTGAAGTTTTCATTTACCTTTGTAAAGCTTCCTGCCGTATCTGTTACGGTAGCTATTTCGGAATTAGGCTCCTTTGAAGCTGCCAGATCATATACTATACCATGCTCTACAAATTCTATATCCTTGTATTTAATACCGTTTACACCGCACTTATTGGCAAATATCTCATAGTTTATGGTACTTGTGGTATTTTCCTCATAAGGCGTATCGTTCTTATTGGAAATTTCCGAAACGGTCCTGTCGTCCTTAAATCTTGATACAAAATCCGAAACCGCATCATTATTGCCTATAACAGCTATGAAATACGGCCTATTGTTGGCATTGTCCACATAGTCGTAAACGCATATATATGCAAGCGCCATATCCTTCTGAAGAATATTCTTGGCAATATTGTCGCCTACGCTTACAAAGTCCAGATCGATCTGAGAAGCCAGATCCGTTATCATTACAGTAAGTCTGTTGGGATCCACAGATTCCAGCACATTGTCAAAGAGCATAGTCTTTTCTGTACTGTATTGAGTAGCTCCCGATACATATGAAGCATACTCGGCGGTATCGCATGGTCTTTCGCCGCTTTTGTCATAAAGCTTTATTGCGAAATCCTCTTCTTCGGCACTATCTCTGTCCTTTTTATCCTTTTCCCTATCGTCATTACTGCTATTTCTGTTGTAGGCTACAGCCATTTCGCTGCTTACGCTGCTTACAGCCATTGCAATATCCTTGAATCTTTTCTGTTTTACTATCTGCCCCATGTTGTTGCCAATGTCGTAGTAAAGTGTAACGCCCTCTATAGCCTGAGGCTCCATTTCTTCATTGATATTGAGGGTTTCCGTTTCCTCGACCCTGACAGTCCTTGAGCCGCCTCCGCAGCCGGTCAGGAGCATGACAGAGCAAAAGATACACATTGCTCGCTTTAATAATTTCATAGTAAAATCCTCCTGCATTTTTAGTATAAAAACCTGCATATATATACAATGATCGGTTTCAAAGCCCCTTTTATCCTAAATAGAATTTTTTGTATAAACATGCAAACTTTTGAATCAATATAAACAATATAACACAATTTACACTTAAAATCAACTATAATAAACATATTTGACAGAAAATCACTTCAAATTTTTAACTTTTTGTAAATATTTTCATTAATTCGCTATAGTCATTAAAGACTATACATGCTATTTTGCCGAACAGAAAATCTGCAAAGGCAATTTTTTGTGCTTGACAAATACATGCATATATGGTAAAATTCTGTTGTTACAAAGAAGAAGCTCCACTTCTCACCTTGCGGCTTCCGTGCTTCAAGGTCAACATTCTTCACTTATAAAGTGTTTGATGCAGAGATTTCATGAGCAGACTTTGTCTGCTCTTTTTTATGGAGCGGCAATATCACATATTTAGGAGGTGCCTACTATTACCGAGTTAATGATTAACGGACAGATAAGGGACAAGGAAATACGATTAATTAGTGAAACGGGGGAGCAGCTTGGTATAATGTCAGCCAAAGAGGGACAGAAGCTGGCAGACGAGCGTAATCTTGACATGGTCAAGATCTCACCTCAGGCTAAACCGCCGGTTTGCAAAATTATGGATTACAGCAAGTACAAGTTTGATCTTGCCAAGAAGGAAAAGGAAGCTCGTAAAAAGCAGAAAACCATTGATGTAAAGGAGATCCGTCTTTCACCCAATATCGATACCCACGATGTTCAGGTCAAGGTCAAGAATGCCGTTAAATTCCTTAAAGCCGGTAACAAGGTTAAAGTTAGCATCCGATTCAGAGGACGTGAGCTTACACGTCAAGATGTTGCCAGGAACATTATGAAGGACTTTGCCGAGCAGGTTTCAGAATTTGGCGTAATAGAAAAGGAGCCGAAAATGGAATCCAGAACTATGGCAATGTTTCTTGGACCAAAATAATTTTTTCAGGAGGACAAAATTATGCCTAAATTAAAGACAAGAAGAGCTGTAGCAAAGCGTGTTTCTGTTACAGGTACAGGTAAGATCAAGAGAACTAAGGCTAACAAGCAGCATATCTTAACAAAAAAGAGCACAAAGAGAAAGAGAGGCCTGAGAAAGCCTACTACTGTAGATGCTACCAACGTTAAGGTAATGAAGAAAGAATTACCATATATCTAAGGAGGAACATATAAATGGCTAGAGTTAAAGGTGCGCTTAACGCACGTAAGAAGCATAAGAAAGTATTGAAGATGGCAAAAGGCTACTTTGGTGCAAGAAGCAAGCAGTACAGAGTGGCAAAGCAGTCTGTTATGAAGGCTATGGCACATTCCTTCGCAGGAAGAAAGCAGACTAAGAGAGCCTATAGGAGACTTTGGATAGTCAGAATAAACGCTGCTGCAAGAATGAACGATATTTCATACAGCAGACTTATGAACGGTCTTAAGAAGGCTGATATAAATATCAACAGAAAGATGCTTGCAGACCTTGCAGTAAACGATATGCCTGCTTTTACAGCATTGGTTGACAAGGCTAAGGCAGCTTTATAATGCTCAATATCAAAAGACTACCGTATCCATATACGATAGTCTTTTTTATTGTGCAACAATAAAAATAAACCACCTGCTCTGCAGGTGAGAGTAAAATGCTTTAGCTGTAAGTTGAAAAAGAAGGA
>CANQBT010000021.1 GCA_947589405.1 uncultured Clostridia bacterium
AAAATGAAGATGGAGAAGCAAATGCCATTCTCTGCTACGGCGAAGGCACAACTGCCGCCGCATCTATAAACAATATCTGTATTGAAGGAAATAATGTGTACAACAACACTACAGGCTGGTGTGAGTCGGTTTCCGTAACGGGAAATACAGAAAATATAAATATAATAAACAATGTTGTCCATAACAATACGAATATCGGCATAGACTTTTACGGCAACGCAAAGTACTGTAAGGTCCCTGCATTGGATCAGCCTCGCTATTGTGTGGCGGCAGGAAATGAAATATACGGTTCGATATGCGATTATGCCGAGTGCGCAGGTCTTTATGTTGACGGTGCAAGAGATGTTATACTGGA
Organism: uncultured Clostridia bacterium; assembly: GCA_947589405.1. Taxonomy (GTDB): domain Bacteria; phylum Bacillota; class Clostridia; order Lachnospirales; family CAG-274; genus CANPXH01. The sequence continues at coordinate 356 of CANQBT010000021.1, forward strand.
AAACAATATATCTCACGATAATGCCTATGGTATAGAAATAGGCTCTGAGGAAAGGCAGGACGACTATCCTGTTAAAAATATATTGGCAAGGAATAATCTTGTATACAAAAATTATGCGGGAGGTATAAGAGTCGGCGGCTATGATAAAAGCAAAACAGGCTATGTGACCGATACAAAAATATATAACAATACCATTGTAAACAACGGCGAAGGCGATGACGGCTGGAACGGCGAGCTTTGCTTTGTAAAATGCAAAGGTGTGGACGTCAGAAACAATATAGTTTACAAGGACAGTACCGAATATCCCATGATAGGCGGAGATCTGTCTAAGGAATACGTAATCAATGTTACATTTGGAAATAATGTGTATTACAATCCCTTAGGTAGGGATGAAATATATTTTGAATTTGCAAAGGGAAGCGCCGAAGGCATAGATGCCTTCAATGCTCAGACAGGAGGAAGCGATTTCTTTGGAAAACCCGATCTGAATACGGACTACAGCCTTAAAAAGGGTTCATACGGAATAGATATAGGAAGCAGTATCGTTAACGACTATGCGGGAATGTGCGACCTGTCAGGCAATACCAGGATATTGGGCAATATTGATGTAGGCGCCTTTGAATATAGTGATACCATAGCAGGCGATGTGGACAGAAACGGCATTGTTGACCGCACAGATGGTAAAATAATACTCAGCATAATAAGCGGTATCGTCAAAGACCTGACTCCTTATGACGCATATGCAGTTGATTATAACGGAGATGAAAGTGAAGATATGATCGATGTGATAGATATACTTAAAAAATAGCCGAAAGGCTATTTTTTAGTTTTGTCTTTTTTCAAAGTTTTACTTTGTGAGCTTTTTATGTTGTAATATTTTATAATTTATTGTAAAATTATTATATGAATTATTTATAAGAGAGGCAGGGTAAATATGCTGAGGTGCAATAAATATATTTTTGCCGAAAGTTTGGAAGAAGCTTATGAGCTAAACCAAAAAAAGAACAATGTAATAATAGGAGGAAACGGCTGGCTCAGGCTGAGAAAAAGGCAATGGGGAACCGTTATAGATATTTCAAGGCTTGGACTTGACAAAATTGAGGAGGACGCCGAGCAGTTCAGAATAGGCGCTATGGTATGCCTAAGCGATATAGAAAAGCATAAGGGACTTAACGCCTATACGCACAATGCCTTAAAGGAAAGCCTTAAGCATATAGTCGGTACACAGTTCCGTAATTGTGTTACGGTTGGCGGCAGCATATACGGACGCTTCGGCTTTTCTGACGTGCTGAGCATATTTATAGTAATGGACAGCTATGCAGAATTGTATAAGGGCGGTATCGTGCCTATGTACGAATTTGCCAAAATGCCTTATGACAGAGATATACTGGTGAGTATTATAGTTAAGAAAAAACCTCTTCATATTGCATATTCGTCCTTCAGGAACCAGTCTACGGATTTTCCTGTGCTGACATGTGCCGTTGCTGTAGGAGAGAATAAAATAACAACGGCTATAGGTGCCAGACCCTCCCGAGCCGATATAAGAACAGACAGTACAGAAGCCCTTAAGGATATAGAAAAATATGCGTCAGATACGGCAAAAAGCTTTGATTATCAAAGCAATATGAGGGCAAGCGCAGAATACAGAGAGCATATTGCAGAGGTACTTATTAAAAGGACATTGGAAAAAACAGAGGTGCCGTATGGAAATTAAATTATGGATAAACGATAAACTTATAACCGATAATGTAGAGCCTGATATGCCTATGCTGGAATTTTTAAGGGAAAAGGGCTTCTATAGTGTAAAGAGAGGCTGCGAGACCTCCAACTGCGGACTGTGTACGGTATGGCTTGAGGGAAAGCCTGTGCTTTCATGTACAGTACCTCTTATGAGAGCAGATGGAAAGCATATAACCACCCTTGAGGGTCTTCAGAAGGAGGCTGCGGAATTTGGCGCATTTCTGGCTGATGAGGGCGCCGATCAATGCGGATTTTGCAATCCCGGCTTTATAATGAACGTGCTTGCTATGGAAAGGGACATAGATGACCCTACAGACGAGGAAATAAAGGAATATCTTTCAGGCAATCTTTGTCGCTGTACGGGATATACTGGACAGTTCAGAGCCGTAAAGAAGTATCTGGCTCACAAGAGGGGAGTGAATAAAAATGAGTGATCACAAGGCTGTAAATAAGCCTGTCAGGAAAAAAGACGCTATGGCTCTTGTTACAGGCAAGCCTGTGTACTGTGACGACCTTGCTCCTAAGGACTGTCTTATAATAAAGCTTCTGAGGAGTCCCCACCCTCATGCCCTTATTGAAGAAATAGATACATCTGTGGCTGAAAGGGTACCGGGTATAGAAGCAATATACACATATAAGGACGTGCCCGATAACAGATTTACAAACGCCGGACAGACCTATCCCGAAGCAAGTCCCTATGACAGACTTATACTTGAAAACAGAGTAAGATATGTGGGAGATCCTGTGGCAATAGTTGCGGGAGAAAATGAAAAGGCTGCGGAAAAGGCGCTGAAGCTTATAAAGGTAAAGTATAAGGTGCTTGAACCTATTCTGGACTTCAGACAGGCAAAGGACAACGATATACTTATACACCCGGAGGACAACTGGAGATCCCTTTGTCCCGTCGGCGCAGACAATAAGAGAAATCTTTGCGCCCATGAGGTAAGCGAAAACGGAGATCTTGAAAAGGCATTTTCAAAATGTGATGCAATAGTTGAAGAAACATACCATACTCAGGCCAATCAGCAGGCAATGATGGAGACCTTCAGAGCCTATGCGACTAAGGACGTGTACAACAGGCTAACTATAGTGTCCGCTACTCAGGTAACATTTCACGTAAGGCGAATAGTTGCCACAGCTCTTGGCATACCCAAGACCGATGTAAGGGTCATAAAGCCTCGTATAGGCGGAGGCTTTGGCGCTAAGCAGACGGCTGTAATGGAGGTATATCCTGCCTTTGTTACATATATGACAGGGAAAAATTCAAAGCTGGTATACACGAGAGAAGAAACTCAGACAGCTTCTTCTCCCAGACACGAAATGGAAATAAAGCTTAAAATAGGCGCAACTAAGGAAGGAATTATAAAGGCTCTTGAAATGTATACTCTGTCAAATACAGGGGCTTACGGCGAGCATGGACCTACAACGGTAGGACTGTCGGGCCATAAGGCGCTTGCTCTGTACAGCAGGGCGGACGCTTACCGTTTTGTATACGATGTGGTTTATTCAAACGTTATGGCGGCAGGAGCATACAGAGGATATGGCGCTACACAGGGTATGTTTGCCGTAGAGTCGGCTATAGACGAGCTGGCACATAAGCTTGATATGGATCCGACTAAGCTAAGAGAAATAAATATTACAAAGGAAGGCGACCTTATGCCTGCCTACTATAATGAAACAGCAAACAGCTGCGCTCTTGACCGCTGTATGGAAAGAGTAAAGAAAATGATAGACTGGGACAGCAAATATCCTGCAAAGGATATGGGAAACGGCAAGATACGTTCGGTTGGTCTGGCTTTGGCTATGCAAGGCTCATGTATATCCAATCTGGACGTTGGCTCCGTAGCCTTAAAGGTAAATGACGACGGCTTTTATTCCCTTATGATAGGGGCTTCCGATATGGGTACGGGCTGCGATACAATACTGGCACAGATGGCTGCTGACTGTATGTGCTGTGATGTAGACGATATAGTTGTGCAGGGCGTTGATACGGATTCTTCGCCTTATGACTCGGGCTCCTATGCTTCCAGCACTACATATATTACAGGCATGGCAGTTGTAAAGACGTGCGCCGCTCTTACCGAAAAAATAAAGAAATACGGCGCTCTGCTTATGGGCTGTGATGAAAAGGACGTGGACTTTAACGGGAAAGAGGTATACAGACTTTCCTGTGATGAAAAGATGTCATTAAAGGATATTGCCAACAGCTCTATGTGTAACAGCTCAAACGCTCTCTATGCTTCGGAGGGTCATGCTTCTCCCATATCACCTCCTCCCTTTATGGCAGGCGCAGTAGAAATAGAGGTGGATACAGAAACGGGAAAGGTAGAGCTTATAGACTACAAGGCAGTTGTGGACTGCGGTACCGTTATCAATCCCAATCTTGCAAGAGTGCAGACGGAAGGCGGCATAGGACAGGGTATAGGCATGGCTCTTTATGAGGATATCAACTATAATGAAAAGGGCGTTACAAGGTCCAATTCCCTTATGCAGTACAAAATCCCCACAAGACAGGATATATGCCCTGTACAGGTGGAATTTGAATCAAGCTATGAGCCTACGGGGCCCTTCGGCGCCAAGTCTATAGGCGAAATAGTTATAAACACACCGCCTCCTGCTATTGCCAATGCGGTATACAACGCCGTAGGCGTAAGGATAAGAGAATTGCCTATAACGGCAGAGAAGGTATACAAGGGTATAAAAGATGAAGATTGATATTATTCTTATGGCGGCAGGCGAAAGCAAAAGATACGGCAGCGAAAATAAGCTTTTACATAAGCTTAAAGGAAAGCCTGTTTTTGCCTATGCGCTTGAAAATGCAGTTGCTTTGCGCTATAAATTGAGAGATGTTATTGAAAATATTATAGTGGTTTCCAGATTTGATGAAATAGAAAAAATATGCTCATGTTATGAAAATGTGAAATATGTATATAACGATCGCTTTCGGGAGGGGATCTCCGCATCTGTACATAAAGGCGTTTATGCCGGCGGAAAGGACAACGCACTTATGTTTATGGTATGCGACCAGCCCAATATGACAATAGATACGCTTATAGGGTTTACCGCAGGCTTTCTGGCATCGGGAAGGACTCTGGGAGCTGTCAGATCCCCTGAGGGCGAAGCTTGTAATCCCTGCATTTTTGCGCCTGAATGGCGTGATGAGCTTAAAAATATACAGGGGGATAAAGGCGGCAAATCCATTATAAATAAAAATATGGACAATGTCTATTTATACAGCTGCAAAAACAGCGCTGAACTTATGGATATTGACAAGAAAACATATGTTATTTCAATAGTGGGCGCAGGCGGTAAAACAAGTCTTATGTACTGTCTTGGGGAAATGTACAGAGAGAAAAATATGAATGTGCTTATGACTACCACCACTCATATTTACAAGCCAAAAAGGTACAGCTATGCTTCAGATAAGGAACAGCTTGAAAAAATATGGAGCAGAGGGGAAATAGCTGTTATGGGTAAGCCCTGTGAGGACAACAAGCTTACAAGACTTGATGATATGGAGGAATATATATCTATGTCCGATATAGCCATTGTAGAGGCCGACGGCGCCAAAGGCATGCCCTGCAAGGTGCCCTATGACCATGAGCCTGTTATTTTGGAGCAAAGCGATATGGTAATAGGAGTGGTGGGTATAGACGCTCTTGACAGACCTATAAAAGAGGCGTGCTATGGCAGTAAAAATGCGGCAGAGCTTTTAGACACCGATGAAGATCACATACTTACGGAGGAGGATATTGCCAACATACTCTCTTCTGAAAAGGGCACTATGAAAAACACAGGAAATAAAAAATATTACGCTGTTATAAACAAGTGCGATACTCCAAAGCTTAGAGAAAGAGCAAGGCATATAAAGGCAATTCTTGAAGATAAGGGAGTTAAGTCCTTTATATGCTCATTTAAGGACAACAATAATATTATTTAAAATATAGGCGGTATGGTATATGAATGATAAAATACAATTTTGTAAGGGCGGCGGCTGTACGGCAAAGCTTGGAGCAGGAGTGCTTTCTCGTGTTCTGGAAAAGCTTCCCAAAGCGCCCTATGACGAAAATCTGATCGTAGGCTTTGACAGCAGAGATGACGCAGCGGTATATAAAATTTCGGAGAATATTGCTTTTGTCCAGACTTTGGACTTCTTTCCGCCTATGGTGGAGGATCCGTACACATTTGGAAAAATAGCTGCGGCAAATGCGCTGAGCGATATATATGCTATGGGTGGTCGGGTAAAGACTGCCCTTAATATCGTGTGCTTCCCGGAAAGCATGGATATGAACATATTAGGCGAAATAATGCGTGGAGGTTCCGAAAAGGTGATCGAAGCGGGAGGAATACTTGCGGGAGGTCACTCCATAGCCGACAGCGATGTAAAATACGGACTTTCCGTTACAGGGATAGTTGACCCCAATAAAATATATAAAAATAACGAAGGCAGGGCAGGAGATGTGCTTGTGCTCACTAAAAAGCTTGGAGTAGGCATAGTATGTACCGCAAATCGTGTACACGAAGCCTCTGAAAGGGCTATGGCCGAAGCAATAGATTCTATGACAAAGCTCAATAAGTATGCTGCTGAAATATGCAGTAAATACAATGTACACGCCTGTACTGACGTGACAGGCTTTGGACTTTTGGGTCATGTTCATGAAATGCTGGACAACAGGCTATCGTGTAGGCTCTATGGTGAAAAAATACCATATATCAAGGAAGCCGCAGACTATGCCAATGAATTTCTGCTGACGGCGGCAGGACAGAGAAACCGAAATTTTGCAGGTAATAATGTAATATTTGAAAATATTGACTTTGCTATGGAGGAAATACTTTTTGATCCCCAGACATCGGGCGGTCTGCTTATAGCATTGTCAAAAGACGAAGCAAAAGAAATGCTTTGTGAAATGAAGAGCAAAGACATGCCGGCTGAAATTATCGGTGTGCTTACGGATAAAAAAGATGCAGAGATAACAGTAAAAGGAGAATAGCTATGATAAAAGTAAATGCTATGGGCGACGCCTGTCCCATACCGGTAGTAAAGACTAAGAATGCAATAAAGGAATTAAAAGGCAGCGGACAGGTGGAAACACTTGTGGATAATGAAATAGCGGTACAGAATCTTACGAAAATGGCAAATCAGAAGGGCTATGGCGTTATCTCCGAAAAGCTTGGGGAAGGTCGGTACAGAGTACTTATGACAATAGGTGAAGCAAAAGCTGAGGAAGAGAAGGAAGAGGTATGTATTCCCGATGCAAGAGGGAATAAGCTTGTTGTTATATCCTCATCATTTATGGGAAATGGTGACGACGAACTTGGCGCTGCCTTGATGAAGGCGTTTATATTTGCATTGACTCAGCAGGACGAGCTGCCTTCAAGCATAATATTCTACAACGGAGGCGCTAAGCTCACTTGTGAAGCCTCTCCCACATTAGATGATATAATATCATTGGAGGCTCAGGGCGTTGAGATAATGACCTGCGGCACTTGTCTTAACCATTATGGTCTAAGCGATAAGCTTAAGGTGGGAAGCGTGACAAATATGTATGCCATAGCCGAAAAAATGATGAAGGCAGGTCTAATTATAAAGCCATGATATATTTTGATAATGCGGCAACGACAATAAATAAACCTAAGTGCGTAAAAGAGGCTGTATATAACGCCATCGACACTATGGGCAATCCTTCAAGGGGCGCTCATGAGCCTTCTCTGAAAGCGTCAAGGCTGGTATACGAAACAAGGGAAAAACTTGCTGAGCTTTTCGGCATAAGAGATGCGTCAAGAATAGCCTTTGCCCAAAATGCTACAGATGCTCTTAATATGGCTGTAAACTCTGTTGTAAACAAGGGAGATCATATCATAACAACGGAGTGCGAGCATAACTCTGTGTTAAGACCTCTCTACAGAAGCGGTGCAGAGCTTACCGTTATCAAGTCTGACGCTTGTGGGAAGCTCTGTTACGATAAGGAGATATTTGAAAATGCAAAGGCTATATTTATAAACCATGCTTCAAATGTAACAGGCAATATTACCGATCTGAAAACAATATCCCATATTGCTCACAAGAACAATATGCTTCTTATTGCAGACGCAGCCCAGACAGTCGGCTGTATAGATATAGACGTTGAAGATATGGGTATAGACATACTGTGCTTTACGGGACATAAGGGACTTATGGGACCTCAGGGCACAGGAGGGATATATGTGAGAAAGGGCATAGACATGAAGCCTTTTCGTACAGGCGGAAGCGGAATACACAGCTTTGACAGAGAACACCCTTCCGATATGCCTGAGGTACTGGAGGCAGGCACGCTTAACTGTCACGGCATAGCAGGACTTAACGCAGCCCTTAAGTTTATTAAGGATATGGGTATTGAAGAAATATATCATAGGGAAAAGGCTCTTACAGACCGTTTTTTAAACGGAATATGGGAAATAAAGGGCATAAGGCTTTACGGCGATAATACAGCTGATAAAAAAGCCCCTGTTGTGACATTGAATATCGATGGAGTTCCTTCCGATATTCTCTGCGACAGACTGTGGACGGAATACGGCATATGCACAAGGGCGGGAGCCCATTGCGCTCCTCTTATGCATAAGGCTTTGGGTACGGACAAGTCAGGGGCGGTGCGTTTCAGCTTTTCATTTTTTAATACGGAAGAGGAGATAGATAAGGGCATAAATGCCCTTAGGGAAATATCTGAGTTATGAGAGAAAAAAGAAGCTATTGTATAATGACCTTCGGCAAAACAACAGAAGCTATGGCATTTGAAAAAATGTGTACAGAAGAAGGCATACCGGGCAGGATCATACCCTTGCCTGTAGTTATTTCCGCAGGCTGCGGACTGGCATGGCGCATGACTGAGGAGGAATACGGCAGGTATTCAGATAGCATTAAAGGCTATGAAGGCGTATATACTCTTGAAATGTAAGGAGGAGCATTATGAAAAAACCGCTTATTGTTGTAAGAGGCGGAGGAGATATAGCCACAGGCACGATACACAGCCTGTGGTCGGCAGGACTTATACCTGTTGTGCTGGAAGCAGAAAGACCTTCTGCAATAAGACGGCAGGTATCCGTATGCGAAGCCGTATATGAGCGTGAAAAGACGGTTGAGTCAATGAAGGCGGTAAGGGCAGACGGTACAGAGGATATACCCGATATTATGGGATACGGCAATGTTCCTGTGCTTGTTGATGAAAAAGGAGAAGGTATTTCCGAGCTCAAGCCCGATATTCTTATCGACGCTATTCTTGCAAAAAGAAATATAAATACGGATATGAGAATGGCTAACCTTACAATAGCATTGGGACCCGGCTTTACGGCAGGAAAAGATGTACACTTTGTTATAGAAACGAGAAGGGGACATGATCTTGGCAGGATAATATCGGAAGGCACAGCCTTTCCCAATACAGGCATACCCGGTAATATAGGCGGTTTTACGGAGGAAAGAGTAATACATTCCCCTGTCGACGGTATTCTCAGTATAGTAAAGGATATAGGAAGCTTTGTAAAAAAAGGTGACGTTATTGCTCTTGTGGACAATGAGAAGGTATATGCTTCTATAACAGGCATAATAAGAGGAATGATAAAGGACGGATATAATGTACATAAGGGCCTTAAAATAGCCGATATAGACCCGAGAAAAGAGGAATATGAAAATTGCTTTACTATTTCCGACAAGGCAAGGTGTATAGGCGGTAGCGTACTTAAGCTTGTGTGCAGATATATGGTGGATATGAATGAAAAGGATATTTGAAATTCTAAAGGACAGAAAAAATACCGATACTGTAATAGCAGCGGTAACAGAAACAGAAGGCTCCGTACCCGGAAAAACAGGAGCATACATGCTTGTAGGCAGAGAAGGCAGGATATACGGCACAGTAGGCGGAGGGAAGCTCGAACACGCTGCAATACTAAAGGCTCAGGAGCTTTTGCATAAAAAAGAAAACATGGTCTGCCTGTTCGATACTGCCGATATAGGAACGGTATGCGGCGGAAAAGTCGAAATGCTTTTTTATTACGCTGATAAAGAGCTTGCGGACAAGGGAACGGCTGCCTATGACAGCGGCAAGCCCTTTTGGCTGATGCTTCCTTTGGGAAAGGGAAGGGCTTTTGTAAGCTATTCTGTTGACAGCTCCGGATACCGCTTTAAGGACAGTAAATATTACTATGAAAAATTTAATTATGACGGTATGGTATATGTATTCGGCGGAGGTCATATCTCTCAGGAGACCGTACCCTTGCTAAAACGCACAGGCTTTAGGGTAACGGTTATTGACGACAGAGAGGAATATGCGGACAGAAGTCTTTTTGCCGATGCCGAGAATGTAATTTGTATGGATTACGGAAGCATTGATATAGATATAAATGAAAATGACTATATTGCCATAATGACAAGAGGTCATATGGGAGATTATGAGTGTGAAAAATTTGCTCTTGGGACAGCTGCCTGCTATATAGGCGTTGTAGGAAGCAGAGCCAAAACCGAATATATAAATGAAAGACTTAAGGCTGAGGGGATAGACGAAAAACAGCTTGAAAGAGTTACGGCACCTATAGGGATAGACATAGGCAGCAGAACGCCGGCAGAGATCGCCGTAAGCATATGCGCTCAGCTTATTAAGGTTAGGGCGGAAAAGATAAAAAACAATTGAAAAATACAGCTATATGATGTAAAATGTAGAAAAATACAAAAGAAAGGACTGTGGCATATGAATTTTTTGGAAAAGAAAATAATTGACGAGGGAGTAGTCAAGGAAGGCAATGTATTGAAGGTAGACCGATTTCTGAATCACCAAATGGACATAAAGCTTTTCAATGAAATGGGAAAGGAATTCAAGAAACGCTTTGAGGGCGTTGAGATAAACAAGATAATAACCATAGAGGCATCGGGCATAGGCATTGCCTGTGTTGTGGCGCAGCATTTCGATGTGCCTGTGGTATTTGCCAAGAAGTCAAAAAGCATAAATATTGAGGGCGATATGTACATAGCTGAGGTCGAATCCTTTACCCATAAGTGCAAAAATCAGGTAATTGTTTCCAAAAAGCTCATAAATCCTGAGGATAAAATACTTATTATAGATGATTTTCTTGCAAACGGCTGTGCTCTTCAAGGTCTTATTTCAATAGTAAATGACGCAGGCGCAGAAGTGGCAGGCATAGGAATCGCCATAGAAAAAGGCTTCCAGAACGGCGGCAAGATAATAAGAAATCTGGGATACAGGCTTGAGTCCCTTGCAATAGTAAAGTCTATGGACCCTGAAAAGGGTACCGTTGAATTTTTGTCACAGACAGTCTGATAAAATACAGGAGGTGTATAAGTTGAACAGAATATTCAAGGCAGCCGCAGTTATATTGGCTGTATTTCTTCTTATATACTTTATACCCTATCCTTACAGGATAAAGGCGGATATGTCTGCAAAGCTTTTGAATGATGACTCTTCATACACCTTTTCAATAAACGCCAGAAGGCATAAATATCTTATAAGGAACGACACATATATACCCGAAATAAAGATATGGAAGGGCGATGAGGTCATATTTTCATTTGCGGATATAGACTATTCAATGTATGAATCTTCAATACCCGTTAAGGGTGATGAAAATATTTCGATCGTAAGCTTTTCCTATTATGATGGCAAAAGCAATCTATTAAAGCCTGCAACTCTTACATTTTCGGAAACAAAGAATATATATATGCTGGAGACCGAAAATTTCACCTGTATCGCTCCTGCGGAAGCCGATAAAACAGAACTGGAAGCTCTTATGAAGACTATAGATATAAAAAAATAATATATAAGGGGGAGCTATGGTTGTGAAAAAAAGACTATTTTGCATAATTATGATATTTGTTCTTATTGGAACAACGGCGTGCGGTACAGGACGGGAAAGGACAAGACGCAGTCGGAAAAATACAGAAGATAATGAGATATACAATGAAGATAATGAGGACGGTTTTTCATATGATGAAGATATGGAAAACAATTCTGACAAAGAGGACAGGGACAGCAGAGCATCATTATTAAAAGGCTCAAGTAAAACCCTTATAGCTGAACCCATCAGCGATTCTTCCTCCTCAGGGTCGGAAGATACCTCAAAAATACAATCTCTTTGGAAATATGGAAACGGAGCCTTCAGCTATGACGAACCCTCTGATATTGGCAACTGTCTGTCATGGAAAATAAGCTCCCTAAAGGAGGATTATGAAATTGTCGATGCTTATGTGAATTTTATTTGTTCAGAAAATAAGGATCTTAAGCTTATTGATAAATACTATAATGAATATGATAATGATTTAAGTTATTCCTATGCAATAGATTATGTAGGCCCCAAAAAGGTTGAGGGAAATAATGAAATGCAGTATAAGAAGGGTGTTACCTGCGATATATCCATATGGGGCTCTACAGATTTTAGTCATATAAATACTCATATATATGTGCCTAAGTCCCTTGAAGTTACAGACTTGGGCTATAGGTACGATTCGTCAAAGGAGGATATGTCTGCCGGAGGAGAGTCTGCATATGCAGGTCTTTACAGGCTTTCAGACGGAAGCTTTGAAACATCGGACGGCAGACTTAAAACTAAGCCCGGAAAGTCATTGGTGCTGAGAGACGGTACGGAATATACTGTCGATACGGTATATTCATTTGAGAATGGAGAATGCCTTGAGGCAATAAGAGCTGAGGACTTTTATCGCACCGAGACTCTGAGTTTTTCTGCGCCTAAGAACCAGATAATGACAGGAGATATGTTTACTCTTCAGGATCTGGAGAGAGCGCCAAAGGGCGTTCTCAATCCATCGGACTACCGTGAGGATTTTATATATGTCAATAAAGAGACCACATTTTCTATGGATCACGGAGGTGACTGGATAACACCGCTTATAGGTGATAAATCTGAGTTTGAGGACCTGACTGTAAGGGTAATGTATTATGACAAGGGAAAAGAAGCGGTGCTGTACATATATGCCGAGCTTAATTCGGAACCTTATACTATTGAAGCTCTTTGCGCCGCCGATCTTAGCAAAGTAATAAGCGAGTCCTCTTCAGGAGGCTCAGGCTCGGGAAGCAGCAGCTACAGCAGCGATGACGATGATGATTCCTTCGGTCACAAGGATTGCCCGGATTGTGACGGAGGTATGCGGGATTGCGACATATGCGGAGGTACAGGCCACGTATCAAGCTATTCAAGCACTCCTAATTATTCAGGAAGTCTTTCTCACAGTAATTCAAGCGTAAGGGACTGTCCCGGAGCATTGTGCAACAACGGAAAGGTAAGATGCAGCACTTGTAATGGCAAGGGCTGGATATAAGCCCCGTCAAAATATAAAACAGACCGCCGTATACAGCCTTTGACAGTATTCGGCGGTTTTTTGCGTCACAATGCTGCATATCAAAAATGAAGATATTATGACAGTATTTTATATTGAAAGCGGCTGCATTATGTGCTATAATTTACCGATGTGAATATTATACAGAAAGAACGGAAACCAAATGACAAACCACAACAATACAGAAATATTTGAAAATATGCCTGTTGCAAAGGCAATACATACAATGGCAATACCTACCGTAATGGGTCAGCTTATAGTGCTTATATACAACATGGCAGATACGTTTTTTATAGGACGCACAAACGATCCCTATATGGTGGCAGGCGCCTCTCTTATACTTCCTATATTCAATATAAGTCTTTCTATTTCAGGCCTTGCAGGAGTAGGCGGCGGTACTCTTGTTTCACGTCTTTTGGGACAGAAGCAGATCGATGAGGTGAACAAGGTATACAGCTTCAGCATATACCTGAGCGTGCTTGCGGCGTCTGTTTTTGCGTTGGGCGTGCTTTTATTCATGCGGCCTCTTATGACTTTTCTGGGCGCAGGAGAAGATACATATGAATATGCTTCTTGGTATGCCTTTTTTGTAATAGTATGCGGAGGTATACCCACAGTACTTTCCAATACTCTGTCTACATTTCTGAGAAGTGTGGGAGAATCCCGTAAGGCAGGCTTCGGAATAACTATGGGAGGTATCATAAATATTTTTCTTGATCCGCTTTTTATGTTCGTTCTTTTCCCCGACGGAAAGGAAATAATGGGCGCAGGGGCAGCCACATGCCTTTCCAACTGCATTGCAGCCCTTTATTTTATAGTAACCATTTCACAAATGAAGAACAGTTCCGTGCTCAGACTTCGTAATCCGCTGGATCACCCTGTCAGAAGAAATATATGGTCTGTGTTCTGTGTAGGCGTTCCGTCTGCAATAGCAACGCTGCTTTTTGATATAGACTATGTCATAATAGACAGGCTTATGTCAGGATATGGCGACATTGCTCTTGCGGGAGTAGGGATAGTGCTGAAGGCAGAGCGACTTCCGCTTAACATTGGAATAGGCATATGTCAAGGTATGATGCCTATAGTAGCCTATAATTATTCTACCAAAAACTATAGGCGAATGAATGCGGCAAAGAATTATTCCTGCATGCTTGGGCTTGTATGCGCAGCCATCAGCGTTACTATGTATGAGATATTTGCAGGCGATATTATGAGATTTTTCATAGACGACGGGCAGACGGTCATGCTTGGCACAGGCTTTCTGAGAGCACGCTGTCTTGCGACTCCTCTTATGTTTTTAAGCTTCTTTCACGTATATCTTTTCAACAGCTACGGTAAGGGAGGATATGCTCTCTTTCTGGGAGTGATGCGCTGGCTTGCCTTTAATATACCTATGCTTTTTATACTCAATAGTATTATAGGTATGCAGGGCATAGTATGGTCCCAGTTTACTGCGGATATACTCACTGTGCTGCTTTCCGTTGTGGTCTACAAGAGCTTTGAAAGACGTAGGCTTCAGGAGGCTGTGCTTAAATAAATTAGTATTTTAAAGCTGTATTCAAGACTTTGTATTGTTTTTGATATTTTGTTCAAAAAACATTGAATATTATTGCAGATTTTGTTATTATATATAGGTAATGGGTCCTTCGAGGAACAGATAAATTTACATAAGCGAGGTAATGATATGAAAAAGCTGGATTTAATGTATACAGGCAAGGCAAAGAAGGTATATTCCACAGACGATCCGACAATGTGCATATTTGAGTACAAGGACGACGCTACTGCCTTCAACGGTCTTAAAAAGGGCTCCTTTGAGGGAAAGGGCATCATAAACAATCAAATGGCCAATTTTATATTCAGGCTTCTGGAGAAGAATACAGGCATAAAGACTCATCTTGTTGAAGAGCTTTCTCCAAGAGAAACTCTTGTCAAGAAGGTGGATATAATACCTCTTGAGGTAATAGTGAGAAATGTTGCGGCAGGCTCTTTTTCAAAAAGATATGGCGTAAAGGAGGGCACTCCCTTTGCTTCACCTACGCTTGAATTCAGCTATAAGAACGATGAATTAGGCGATCCCCTTATAAACGACTATCATGCAATAGCGCTGGGTATCGCATCAAGAGAAGAGTTAGATGAAATTGCAGATATAGCCTTTAAGGTAAATGAAGGACTTAAGGAGATATTCCTTAACATAGGCATAAAGCTTATAGATTTCAAAATAGAGGTTGGCAAGACAGCCGACGGAGAAATAGTTCTTGCCGATGAGATAAGCCCCGACACATGCAGATTATGGGACGCAGAAACAAACAAGAAGCTTGATAAGGACAGATTCAGACTGGATCTGGGCGAATTCGGCGACGTATACAGAGAGGTATGGGGCAGACTGACTGAACACTACGGAAGGTAAAAGGAGGAGCAGCAATGTCTGAAATACACGAGGAATGCGGAGTATTTGGTATATATGACCCTGAAGGTAATCCCGCATCGACCACATATTACGGTCTTGTATCATTGCAGCACAGAGGTCAGGAGGGCTGCGGTATAGCCGTAAACAGAGACAGAGATATATATTTCCACAAAAACATAGGTTTGGTCAATGAAGTATTTAATGAGGAGGAGCTTGCCAAGCTTTCGGGCAGAATGGCAATAGGTCATGTGAGATATTCCACAGCCGGCGGTTCCTTAAGAGAAAATGTGCAGCCTCTTGTTTTAAGATATATAAAGGGACAGCTTGCCATAAGCCATAACGGCAATATTACAAATGCAGGCGAGATCCGCAAATGGCTTGAAAGAAACGGCGCTATTTTCCAGACTACGGCAGATACGGAAATAATAGCATACCTTATAGCCAGAGAAAGAGTTACAAGCGGTTCAATAGAAAAGGCGGTAAAGAATGCAATGATGAAGCTAAAGGGCGCTTTTTCTCTTCTTGTAATGAGCCCTAACAAGCTTGTGGTAGCAAGAGATCCTTGGGGCTACAGACCTCTTTCAATAGGCAAAAGAGACAACGCTATCATATTTGCCAGCGAAACATGTGCCTTTGACGCTATTGACGCAGAGTTTGTAAGAGATGTAGAGCCCGGTGAGATAATAAAGATAGAGGACGGAGAAATGATAAGCGACAAGGAGCTTTGCGGCACACAGAAAGGACAGCTCTGTATATTCGAGCATATTTATTTTGCCCGTCCCGACAGCACTATTGCAAATGAGGTCGTACACGAGTGCAGGAAAAGAGCAGGTGCTTTTCTGGCAAAGCAATCTCCCGTTGAAGCGGATATAGTTATAGGCGTTCCCGATTCGGGACTTTCTGCCGCTCAGGGCTATTCGGAACACAGCGGGATCCCTATAGATACGGGCTTTATAAAGAACAAATATATTGCCAGAACATTTATAAAGCCAACTCAGTCCGAAAGAGAAATTGCCGTTAAAATGAAGCTTAATGTTCTTAAAAGCGCAGTTGAGGGCAAGAGAGTCATAATGGTAGATGACAGTATAGTAAGAGGTACCACAAGCGGAAAGATAGTAAAGCTTTTAAGAGATGCAGGTGCAAAGGAAGTACATGTGCGCATATCAGCGCCGCCTTTTACATGGCCATGCTTCTTCGGTACGGATATTCCCAACAGGGATCAGCTTATTGCCAACACCCATACCGTAGAGGAAACGGCTAAGATAATAGACGCAGATTCCCTTGACTACTTATCTATTGAGAATCTCCACAAGATTGCGCCCAACAGCAGCTGCACATTCTGCGATGCATGCTTTACGGGCAATTACGGCGTAGAGGTATCTCACTTACTTGATTGATATGGAGGATATGCATATGAAGAATGTTTATGAAAGCCCACTTAATTCCAGATATGCAAGCAATGAAATGAAGGAGATATTTTCTCCCGATATGAAATTCAAAACATGGCGAAGGCTCTGGATAACACTTGCAGAGTGTGAAAAGGAGCTTGGCTTGGATATTACGGAGGAGCAGATAGAGGAATTAAAGGCTCATAAGGACGATATAAATTACGATGTAGCAGCAGAGAGAGAAAAGCTTGTGCGCCACGACGTTATGGCTCATGTATATGCCTATGGCACACAATGTCCCAAAGCTAAGGGTATAATACACTTAGGCGCTACAAGCTGTTATGTAGGCGACAATACAGATGTTATTATAATGGTTGAGGCCATGAAGCTCATACGTAAAAAGGTACTTTCTGTCATAAGCAAGCTTTCCGATTTTGCTATGAAGTACAAGGATATGCCTACTCTTGGCTTTACCCATTTCCAGGCAGCTCAGACCACTACAGTAGGCAAGAGAGCATGCCTGTGGATACAGGATCTTATGATGGATCTTGAGCAGATAGACTTTGTGCTTGAAAATGCCAAGCTTTTAGGCTCTAAGGGCACAACAGGTACTCAGGCTTCCTTTATGGAGCTTTTCGAGGGAGATACGGACAAGGTAAAAAGGCTTGACAATATGATAGCCGAGAAATTAGGCTACAGCGGTGTATTTGCCGTAAGCGGTCAGACATATACGAGAAAGCTGGATTCCATGTTCTTAAACGTATTGAGCGGTATTGCTCAGAGCTGTACCAAGTTTTCAAACGATATGAGATTATTGCAGCATCTTAAGGAAATGGAAGAGCCTTTCGAGAAAAATCAGATAGGTTCATCTGCTATGGCATATAAGAGGAATCCTATGAGAAGCGAAAGAATGGCTTCTCTTGCCAGATATATTATGGTAGACGCTCTCAACCCTGCCATTACAGCGGCAACACAATGGTTCGAGAGGACCCTTGACGACAGCGCAAACAAGAGAATAGCCATTCCTGAGGCCTTCCTTGCCTGCGATGCCATACTTAATATATATATAAACGTATCAGGCGGTCTTGTGGTATATCCAAAGGTAATAGAAAGACGGCTTATGGAAGAGCTGCCTTTTATGGCTACGGAAAACATTATGATGGACGCCGTAAAGAAGGGCGGCGACAGACAGGAGCTTCACGAGAGGATAAGAGAGCTTTCTATGGAGGCAGGTGCAGTAGTGAAGCAGGAGGGCGGTAAAAACGACCTTATCGAGAGGATAGCAAAGGAGCCTATGTTCGGCATGAGCCTTGAGGAGCTTCAGAAGATCCTTGAGCCTAAGAACTTTGTAGGCAGAGCACCTCAGCAGACAGAGGAGTATATTATGGGACAGGTAAAGCCTGTTTTGGATAAAAATAAAGACAGCCTTATTGCTGATGCTGAGCTGACTGTCTAGGGAGGTTTTTAATATGATAAGAGCTATTGTTGGCGCCAACTGGGGCGACGAGGGCAAGGGCAAGATCACAGATATGTGTGCAGAGCAGTCCGATATAGTTGTAAGATTTCAGGGCGGTGCAAATGCAGGACACACTATTATAAATGAATATGGCAGATTTGCTTTGCATCTTTTGCCAAGCGGTGTTTTTCACAAGAATATAACCAATGTGATAGCTAACGGCGTTGCGCTTAATATAGAAGCGCTTAAAAATGAAATGCAGACTCTAAAGGACGCAGGAATAGAGTTCAATCTTCTTATAGGAGAGAGGACGCAGGTACTTCTGCCTCACCATGTGCTTATGGACACCTATGAGGAGGAAAGACTGGGCGATAGGAAATTCGGCTCTACGAAAAGCGGTATTGCGCCATTCTATGCAGACAAGTATTCCAAGACGGGCTTACAGGTGTGGGAGCTTTACAACAAGGAAAGACTTCTGGACAAGCTGGAGCATATGTATGAGAAGATAAACATACAGTTCAAATATCTTTACAATAAGCCTGAGATAGACTACAAGGAGGTATATAATACTCTTCTTGAATATGCAGAGTTTATAAAGGACAATGTAGCCGATACATCTAAATTTTTAAGAGATGCCATTAAGGAGGGCAAGAACATACTTTTTGAAGGTCAGCTTGGTTCTCTTAAGGACACAGATCATGGGATTTATCCCTATGTTACAAGCTCCTCTACTCTTGCGGGCTATGCGGCAGTAGGCGCAGGTATACCGCCCTATGCCATTGACAATATCACAGTTATAACAAAGGCATATTCCTCAGCAGTAGGCGAAGGTCCCTTTGTTTCTGAGATATTCGGCGATGAAGCCGATGAGCTGAGGAAAAGAGGCGGAGATAAGGGTGAGTTCGGCGCTACTACGGGCAGACCCAGAAGGGTAGGCTATTTTGACGCTGTTGCCACAAGATACGGCTGTGAGATACAGGGTGCCACAGAGGTCTGCATGACCTGTTTGGACGTTCTCAGCTATATGGATAAGCTTCCCATATGCACAGGCTATGAATGGAATGGCAAGGTGTATAAAGAATTTCTTACAACAGACAAGCTCTATGAAGCAAAGCCTGTATATACCGTGCTTCCGGGCTGGAAAAGCGATATAAGAGGCATAAAGAGCTATGATGAGCTTCCAAAGGAAGCAAAGGACTATATAGAGTTTGTAGAAAAGGAAATAGGCGTTAAAATATCTATGGTAAGCAACGGTCCACGCCGTGAAGAGATACTCTACAGATAATTCTGTTTTGCAGGATAGATGGTCAAAAATTTCAAAAATGCTGTAAAATCAGCTACTTTTGGTTTAATTTTTATAAAATTTGCATAAATTATTTTAAAATGCAATTTTTGAGTTGACAATTAAATGCAATGTTACTATAATGGTCTATAGAACAAGGGAGTTCAGACACATTGTTTGTATCTGGATTCCCTTTTTGTTTTTTAAAATTCAATTTGGAAGGAGATTTTCTAAATGGCAAAGTACACTAAGGAACAGATCATTCAGATCTGTGATGAGCAGGATGTAGAGTTTATAAGACTTCAGTTTATTGATGTTCTGGGTATTCCTAAGAACGTAGCTGTTACACGTTCACAGCTTGAGAAGGTCCTTGACGAGGGCATGATGTTTGATGGTTCTTCTATCGAAGGTTTTGCCAGGATCGAAGAGTCAGATATGTATTTAAGACCTGACCTTGACACATTCGTTATTTATCCATGGAGACCGCAGAAGGCTAAGGTTGCCAGATTTATATGCGATGTATATACTCCTGACGGCGAGCCATTTGAAGGCGATCCAAGAGGTATATTAAAGAGACAGATAGCCGAAGCCGAGAAGATGGGCTATACCTTCAATGTAGGTAATGAGTGCGAGTTCTTTTTATTCAAGACTGACGATGACGGCAAGCCGACCATTACTACAAATGACGAAGCAGGCTATTTTGATCTTGACCCTGTAGACTTAGGCTCTGAGGCAAGAAGAGATATATGTATGAACCTTGAAAAGATGGGTTATGAAATAGAAGCATCTCATCATGAGGTTGCCGAAGGTCAGCACGAGATCGATTTCAAGTATGCAGACGCTCTTACCACAGCTGATAATGTTGTAGCTTTCAGACTTGTTGTAAAGACTATTGCCAAGAAGTACGGCTTACATGCAACATTTATGCCAAAGCCTATATTTGGTATAAACGGTTCAGGTATGCATACCAATATGTCACTTTTCAAGGACGGCAAGAATGCATTCTTTGATCCGGCAGGGGAATTACAGTTATCAGATACGGCATACAGCTTTATCGCAGGTGTACTTAAGCACGTTGCAGGTATCACAGCTATTACAAATCCTCTTGTAAATTCATACAAAAGACTTGTTCCGGGCTATGAGGCTCCTTGCTATATCGCATGGTCTGCTTCCAACAGAACAGATATAATTAGAATACCTGCATCAAGAGGTGCCGGCACAAGAATAGA
This sequence comes from uncultured Clostridia bacterium, assembly GCA_947589405.1. Taxonomy (GTDB): domain Bacteria; phylum Bacillota; class Clostridia; order Lachnospirales; family CAG-274; genus CANPXH01. The sequence continues at coordinate 21,190 of CANQBT010000021.1, forward strand.
GCTTAGAAGTCCCGATCCTTCAACTAATCCTTACCTTTGCTTAGCTTGCTGCTTGGCAGCAGGTCTTGAGGGTATCAGGAACAATCTTCCTGCTCCTGAGAGCGTAGACATCAACCTGTTCAAGTCTACTCAGGACGAAAGAGATGAGTTAGGCGTTAAGAGCCTTCCGGGTAACTTATACGAGGCTATTCAGGTAATGAAGGCTGACGGTCTTGTTAAGGAGGTTCTCGGCAAGCATGCTTACAAGGCATTTGTTAAGTCAAAGCAGGCTGAGTGGGATGCATTCAGAATGTTCGTAAGCAAGTGGGAGATAGACGAATATCTTGTAAATTATTAATAAAATTAAGCATAACTATAAAAAAGCCATTCTTGGGAATGGCTTTTTTTAAATATAAATAATATTGATTTTAGCGCTTTAACGTGTTATAATTCTAACCGACGGGTAAGTCTCCCGCTTCTATAAGCGGTGAGAACTTACTTTTGTATTCAGCAGGGGTACAAGCTCCTGCTGAATACAAAGGCTTTGGCAAAAGCCGTCGGTTATGAGTACGTAGCGAAAGCGTAGTACGAATATCCTTGACCAATTTGAATTTAAGGAGTCAAACCATGAGCGAACAGAACTTGTTTATTGCTTTTGACAACAAAAAGGTATCGTTAAATATTGCTAAAATTCTATTGTCCAACGGCATTAAGGTGAACAAAATAGCGGAAAGGGTCTCTGACCTGCTTGATGTGAACAGATATTACAATTCGGGAACCATAATAACGGGCTATTGCTTCGACAACCAGTATATTAATTACATAGTCGATCATCTGAGCAGCAGCTTCAATGTCATATGCATCGGCAAAAGAGAACAGCTGGATTTTTGCGATGACGACAGGATATTCAAGCTTGCCGTGCCGCTGAATAAAACAGATCTTATCTGCTCTGTGGAAATGCTTATGACTGTGGATTCCAGATATAAGCCCGGCAATACAAAAACACAAAGCGAAGAAAGATTGATACAAAAGGCAAAGCAATTGCTCATAGATATTTATTCCATGTCTGAGGAACAGGCACATAGATATATGCAGAAAAAAAGCATGGAAACAGGAAGGAAGCTTGTCGAAATAGCAAAGATAATTCTTGAGATCTGAGTTAGTATTATCAGAAAATTTTATTTTTACATTTTTTTTGCTTTAGAACGACCCTTCCGTCGCCACTCTTTGCTTTAGAACGACCCTTCCGTCCGCCCAATGGGAATGTAATTTTATTGCAAGGAAATGGTTGGGCGGACACCTTCCCTCGAAGAGGGACGGCTTACGTGTGCGTTCTTCTCATTCTATATATAGTTATAAATTTCGGCTTTTCAATATTATTAAAGCATTTGAGTAGTGCTGACCTAAAGGCGTCCCTTAGGAGAAGGTTCATCACTTTGCCTGTGGCAAAGCCAGTCTTACGGCTTGGCGGATAATTTCTTCCGCTGCAATGCCGACAACTCCGCTACAAGCCGTCCCTCTCTGAGGGAAGGTGTCAGCGTAAGCTGACGGAAGGGTGTAATATTCAATTATTACTGTCGTTTGAAAATTCCTTTGCTGCAAATCTCCCAAAACCACTTCAATTTTCTATTATAGGCACATCAGGTATTTTTTCAAGGACAGGATCTTTTAAAAATCTCTCACCTTTATAATACAATATATATGTGCCATTTTCTTTTATTAAATATGAATTTTCAGGTGTAAAATCACTATATGTCCAGTTCATATCTTCTTCAGGCGGATCTCCTGAATTTTGTACTACGTATCTTCCCGAGCAAAAAACATAAAAAGACATAACAAGCAATAATAAAATACATATTGAAACATTGATTTTTTTATTTTCTGCCATAACTTTAAATCTGTTCAGCAAATTATTTTTTCTGCCTATGCCAATAATTGATTCTGTGGGAGCACTATCTTTTGATAAATTATCTTCCGATCTGTATATATCGAAAATACATTTCATGTAATTATATTTCTCATTGCAGTCAAGCTCACTTGTAACAAAATCATCAACATATGTTTCTATCAATTCGTCAACGTGGTTTTTAAAAAGCTTAA
>CANQBT010000022.1 GCA_947589405.1 uncultured Clostridia bacterium
AGTTAGTATAGATGTACCCTTCCGTCAGCTCCGCTGACACCTTCCCTCAGAGAGGGACGGCAATAAAATGTGCTGAACCTCAGAGAGGGACGGCTATGGGAAGTGCGGAACTTGAAAATGGACGGAAACAGCAGCTATTTTATTTACTGAATAAGTCACTATGAGAGCCGGTCCTGACAAGGGTCAATACAAGCAAATTGGACTCTATGCGGTAAATCAGGAGCCAATCGGGCTGTATATGACATTCACGATAGCCTTTCCAATCTCCTGTAAGAGCATGATCCTTCAAATCTGCCGAAAGTTGTTTACCGGTAGACAGGGTTCGTATTACATTGTCGAGAATATCAATATCCAAGTTCCTTTTTAGGGCTAGTTTGTAATCTTTCTTGAATCTCGATGTCCATATAATCTTTAGGGTCATGACTTTAACTCCTTTAATGCGTCTTCTACATCGTATGCTTTGACAGTAGGGTCGCTGAGCAGCTGCTCGGCTTCCAATATTGCTGAGATAGTGTCGGCGTTAGGTAAATTTGCGGTTATCTCAAAGGGTATGCGCCTTTCTCTTACGGACTGACGCAGGAATATATTAAAGGCAGTCGTCATGTTAAGACCTAATGATGAAAATAGGGCATCGGCTTTGGCTTTTAATTCCTTGTCTATACGGAAGCTTACGTTTGCTAATTCTGACATGATTATCACTCCTTTCTGTGGTTTTATTGTAGCATTATTTTATGCAGGTGTCAAGGCGGTTAAATGCTTTTTGCGTTTTATTTGCGGGGAATTGGCTTGGATGCACCCTTCCGTCAATGGAAAATTTCATTTACTTTAGAACGACCCTTCCGTCATTTCTGCGCAATGCAAGCAGTTTATGGACGACCCCTCCACCATGCTGCGCATGGTCCCCCTCCCCTCCGACGCCCTACGGGCTAGGGGAGGTTAAAGATGGGAGGAGAAGGGGAGGTTAAAGGTAGGAGGAGAAGGAGAGGTTAGAGGTAAGATGAGAAGGAGAGGTTAAAGGTGGAGGAGAAGGGGAGCTTTAGGAGTTTGTTTGTTTAAAAATATAAAGTGACTTATAAGGTTGTTATTCGTTCAGGACTGACGGAGAGGTAATAAAGACTTTTTCAACGTGGCATAAGATTGCATTTCATGTTATTGTATGCTATAATCATTACATAAATATAACTATAAATTGTCCAAGTGTGGGAGGTATATACATGACGGATAAGGAACTGAGAAAATTAAAGCGAATAGAGATACTGGAGTTACTTCTGGAGCAGAGCAGGGAAAACGAAAGACTCAGGGCGGAAATAGAAGAGATGAAAAAAAAGCTTGAGGATAGAGAGATCGCAATAAAAGAGTCAGGCTCCATTGCAGAAGCGGCGCTTAAGCTGAACGGTATATTTGAAGCGGCACAGAAGGCAGCCGATCAATATCTTGAAAATTTAAAATTGCAAAATGAGGACCCCAATAAGGGTGATATAAATGGTGATATAAATGGCTAAGGATACAGAAATACAAGAAATACAAGAAGAACAACAAATACAGGCAATACAGGAAACACAGGAAACACAGGAAACACAGGAAATACAAGAGGACCAACCAAAGCAGAAAAAGCAAAAAAAGCAAAAAAAACAATATGAAATGCCTGAAACGGCGGTGGTTGAGAAGGAGCTTAACAGAGAAAAGTATTTCAGAAGATACAGGTCTGTGTTTAGAAGTACGGTATATGTGTTGGTGATCGTGGCTGCTGTGGCAGTACTTGTGGCTACGCTTTGGTTGCCGGTGCTTCAGATATACGGAAGCTCTATGAACCCTACCCTTTATGACGGTGATATTCTTATATCCGTAAAGGGCAGTAATTACGAAATTGGCGATGTAGTTGCGTTTTATTACAATAACAAAATATTGGTAAAGCGTGTTATTGCCAATTCAGGCGAATGGGTGGATATTGACAAGTCAGGTCAGGTATTTGTAAACGGCGATCCTATAAATGAACCTTATGTAAGTGATCTGTCTATGGGTGAATGCGATATTAAGCTGCCCTATCAGGTGCCGGATACAAGAATTTTCGTTATGGGCGACCACAGAAATGTGTCTGTTGATTCCAGAAGTAAGTCCGTAGGCTGTGTTGCAGATGAGCAGATCGTCGGAAAGCTCGTGTACAGAATATGGCCGTTGAAGGATTTTGGCCCGGTCAAGAGCATACATTATGAAACCACAGACAACGCAGACGACACAGACAAATAGGTGATATTATGAAAACGGATATTTACACTAAAATATTAATATTGGCTATGGTTGTGGGCGTTGTGCTTCTTTCATATCCTACTGTCGCTAACTGGTGGAACTCTTTGCATCAGTCCAGCGCCATAAGCGGATATGTAGATAAGGTGTCCAAAATGGACGACAGTACATATAAAAAGACGCTTGAGGCTGCCAGAGAGTTTAATAAAAAAATATATGATAAGGGCGGCTATATGCCATTGACTTCTGAGGAAGAAGCGGAATATAACAATATTTTGAATATTTCAGGTGACGGTATTATGGGTTATATAGATATACCATCGCTCAGAACTACACTTGCCATTTATCATGGCGTTGACGAAAGCGTTCTCCAGGTAGGCGCAGGACATATTGAGGGTACTTCTTTGCCCGTAGGCGGTGAAAATACACATTGCGTTATTTCGGGTCATAGAGGCCTTGTGTCCGCTAAGCTGTTTACTAACCTTAACAAGCTGGTTGAGGGCGATACGTTCATGCTACATGTGCTTGACGAAACGCTGACATACGAAATTGACCAGATACTTACGGTACTGCCTGAGGAAACGGAGGCTATCAATATTACTCCGGGTAAGGACTACTGTACGCTTGTTACTTGTACGCCCTATGGCATAAATACTCACAGGCTGCTTATAAGAGGTCACAGAACAGATAATGAGGAGGAGCTGAGAATATCAGCAGACGCTTTGCAGATAGATCCCGTGCTTGTGGCTCCGGCTATAGCCATTCCTATTATTTTGATCCTCGTTTTATGGATAATATTCAGGTATAGGTAAAGGAAGGATATTATGAATAAAAAAAATAAAAAGGGCAGATTCCTGATGACGGCAGGTCTTGTTCTGATAGTATGTTCGCTGGGACTTGCTGCTTATAATATTTTCTCCGAGTATATGGCAGGCAGAAGATCCGAAGAGGTGCTTATCAATATGCCTATTGAACCGGCTGAGGAGGACGATATTCCGTTTTTTGAGCTTTATCCTGAAATGCCTATGCCGGAAAAGGAAATCGACGGCAGAAAGTATATAGGCAGACTCAGTATCGAAAAATTAGGCAGAGAGCTGCCGATACTCTCCGAGTTCTCATATGATGGTCTGAGAGTTGCTCCTTGCCGCTATAAGGGCAGTATCTATACAAATGATATGATCATCGCAGGGCATAACTACAGGACCCATTTCGGAAATTTCAGAAGTATGGCTGTCGGCGACAGGATAACCTTTACCGATATGGACGGAAATCTGTTTGAATATACGGTCAATGCCATTGAGTCCGTCGACGGCAATAATATTGCAGGCATGGAAGCCGGCGATTGGGATCTCAGCATATTTACATGTAACTATAGGGGAGATGCCAGAGTGACGCTGAGATGTAATAAAATTGCAGAGTGAGAAATGAGAAAGGCTGCCATTATCGGCAGCCTTTATATGTTCATCAGTATTCAAATATTTTAGAAACAGGTAGACCTTCGTGTATTCTATATATTGCATCTGCGAATACCTTTGCTACTGTCTTTTGCTTGATCTTGGGAATAACCTTATCAGGCGTAAGAGGAACCGTATCCAGCACAAGAAGCTCTTTTATAGAGCTTTTTTCAATTCTTTCAATAGCTGCGCCTGAAAGTACGCCATGTGTACAGCAGGCATAGACCTCTTTTGCTCCTCTTTCAAGTATTGCATTGGCAGCATTTGTAATAGTGCCGGCAGTATCTATCATATCATCATAAAGTATTACTTTCTTGTCCTTGAAATCGCCGATTATGTTCATTATCTCTGATACATTGGGCTTGGGCCTTCTCTTGTCTACGATCGCAATGGGTATGTCCAGACTTTCCGCAAAGCTTCTTGTTCTTGTAACTGAGCCTAAGTCGGGAGATACTGCAACCAGTTCTTCATTTCCGTATCCGAATTTGTCACTATAGTACTTGGATAACAAAGGCATGCCTACAAGGTGATCAACAGGTATGTTGAAAAAGCCCTGTATCTGAGCACAATGCAGATCCATTGTTATAACTCTGTCTGCACCGGCACTTGTGATAAGATCCGCTACAAGCTTGGCACTAATGGGATCCCTCGCCTTTGCCTTTCTGTCCTGTCTTGCATAACCATAATATGGTATCACAGCATTGATCCTGCCGGCAGACGCTCTCTTTACGGCATCAATGGTGATCAGAAGCTCCATAAGGTTGTCATTGACGGGATTACTGGTGGGCTGAACTATAAATATATCGCAGCCTCTTACTGTCTCGTTGATCCTTACGCTTATTTCACCGTCGCTGAATTTTGAGATCTCGCACTTGCTTAGCGAAAGCCCTAAATCAGACGCAATCCTTTCAGCCAGAACGGGATTGCCGTTGCAGCTGAAAATTTTAATACTGCCACTACCTACGTCCATATTAAATGTTCCTCCTGTGAAAATGACATTTGGTTTTTTAAATACGTTACCTTTTTTATTATAAATTCATTTTTGTTACTTGTCAAATATTGAAAAATAGAATATTTATTGTTTTTTTAAAAAAAATTTTACAAATTATATATATGGAATTATTTTTATTAACCGCCTTGTCGTAATTGTACAAAATTTGACATTTTATTGTTGCTGTTTTTGTGCAACAGAAATTACTTGAAATAAAAAATTCCATATTTTTACATGAAGATAATTCATTCCTTGATTGTTTTGCGCCTTTGTAGTATAATTATATTGAAAAATTATGTAATGCGAGGTACTGTAATGAATTTTGTAGAAAGCAGAAATTTACAGTTTGAATATACAAAATACGACGATGAAACCGATTCCAGAGTGTCCGTAAAGGCTCTGAAGGGTGTTGATATTAATATACGCAAGGGGGAATTTACGGCAGTATTGGGAAGAAACGGTTCGGGAAAATCTACATTTGCCAAGCTTATTAACGGACTGAATATACCTACGGAGGGTTTGCTCTATGTGAGAGGTCTGGACGCTTCTGTCGAAAAAAATATATGGGATATTAGGCAAAATGTGGGTATGGTTTTTCAGAATCCCGATAATCAGATAATTGCAACTATAGTTGAGGAGGATATTGCCTTCGGTCCTGAAAATTTAGGTATGCCGCCTTCAGAAATAGTTAAGAATGTAGATATGGCTCTTAAAGCAGTAAGCATGGAGGAATTCAGAAACGCAGCTCCGGCTTACCTTTCAGGCGGTCAGAAGCAGAGAATAGCCATTGCAGGTATACTTGCTATGAAGCCTGAATGTATTATACTTGACGAGCCTACGGCTATGCTGGATCCTCAGGGTCGTAAAGAGGTAATGAATACAGTTACGATGCTCAACAAGGAAGAGGGCATTACTATAATTCTTATTACTCACTATATGGAGGAGGCTGCTCTTGCCGACAGGATCATAGTTATGAATGACGGGAAGGTGGCTATGGAAGGAGCACCCAGAGAAATATTTTCAAGAGTTGAGGAAATGAAGAGCCTTCATCTTGATGTTCCCCAAATAACAGAGCTTTCCTATGTTATAAATAAAAGTATAAAAAAATTCCCTGCCGATATTCTCAATATTGAAGAATTTACAGACGCATTTAAGTACTATGGCTTTAATAAAAATTTTTCTTATAAAAAGGAAAACAGCATTGCGAAATTCAATAAGCCTATTCTTGAGGTGAAAAAGCTTACCCATATATACGGCAAGGAAACAGCCTTTGAAAAGGTCGCTGTAAAGGATATTGATCTGACTGTGGGCGAGGGCGATTTTATTGGACTTATAGGACATACAGGCTCGGGAAAGTCTACGCTTATACAGCACTTCAATGCTCTTGTCAAGGGAGATGAGGGCAATGTGCTTTTTAAGGGTAAGGATATTTTTGAGGACAAGGCAGGACTTAAGTTTATAAGACAGAAAATAGGTCTTGTTTTCCAATATCCCGAATATCAGATATTTGAAACGACTATATATGACGAGGTCGCATACGGACCGAAAAACTGCGGTCTTTCGGCTGAAGAAATTGATGTAAGAGTAAGGGAAGCCCTTGCTTTTGTAGGCATAGCTGAGGATATGTATAAAAAATCCCCCTTTGATCTGTCAGGAGGACAGAAAAGACGTGTCGCAATAGCAGGTATATTGGCTATGAAGCCTGAAATACTTGTGCTTGACGAGCCTATGGCGGGCCTTGATCCTTACGGCAGAGATGAAATACTCAGTAATATAAAGAGAATGCATGATGATCTGGGAATAACTGTTATACTTGTGTCACACTCTATGGAGGATATTGCCGCTATTGCAGATAAGATACTTGTTATGAACAAAGGCTCTATAGCGATGTATGACACAGTTGACAATGTATTCAAGGAGCCTGACAGGCTTACGGCTATGGGGCTTAATGCTCCGCAGCTTACTCTTCTTTTCAAAAGACTGAGAGATGAGCTTGGGTTGGACGTGCCTGTCAATGTATATGATATAAAGGAGGCGGCGGAAATTCTCATTTCTGCCCTGAAATAATATGAACATTACACTTGGACAATATTATCCTGTGGATTCGGTAATACACAGGCTTGACGCAAGAGCCAAAATATTGGCAACTATTATTTATATTATAGCCGTATTCTGCGCCAAAGGAATTATAGGCTATGGTCTGTGCATTGGCTTTCTGGCGCTGGTGATATTGCTTTGCAAAGTGCCGTTCAGACTTATGCTGAGAAGTCTGAGAAGCATAATAGTGATAATTATATTTACCGTAGCCCTTAATATGCTGTTTATAAGAACAGGTACCGAAGTATTCACGCTGGGCTTTATACATATCACAACAGGAGGTATACTGACGGCGGTAAGGCTTTGCATAAGGCTTATAATACTTATAACAGGTTCATCGATACTGACGCTTGTAACAACGCCTATAGCACTTACAGAAGGCATAGAAAGACTTCTGAGACCGTTTAAGAAAATAGGAGTGCCTTCTCACGAAATAGCAATGATGATGTCTATAGCCCTGAGATTTATACCGACTCTTATAGAGGAGTTGGACAAAATAAAAAAGGCTCAGATGGCAAGGGGAGCCGACTTTGACACAGGAGGACTTGTGAAAAAAGCAAAGGCTATGATACCGCTGCTTGTTCCTCTTTTTGTATCTGCATTCAGGAGAGCGGACGAACTGGCAATGGCTATGGAAGCCCGTTGCTACAGAGGAGATATAAACAGAACGAAAATGAGAGAGCTTGTATATGGCAGAAGTGATTTCTACGCACTTGGCATAGTTACTTTATTGACAGTCTGCGTTATATTGTTGAGGATTTTATTATGAGAATTTTACTTAAGGTCAGCTATGACGGCAGCAATTATTACGGCTGGCAAAGGCAGAAGGGCTTTGTGACCGTACAGGAAAAATTAGAGGAAGGGCTGTCTGCTCTTATGGGAAAGGAAATAAGCGTAAGAGGGGCAAGCAGGACAGATACGGGAGTGCATGCATTGGCTCAGGGTGCCGTATTTGAAACAGATACAACTATACCTATTGCAAACATACCCTATGCCCTTAATTCCTTTTTGCCTGATGATATAGTAATAACAGGGGCGAGAGAGGTAGACGACAGCTTTCACCCTCAGTACAGCGTTTTGGACAAGACCTATGAATACCTTATATTAAATGACGAATTCAGAGATCCTAAGCTTATTAAATATACAGATTTCATAAGAGAAAAGCTGGATATAGACAAAATGAAAGAGGCATGCCCATACTTTCTGGGAGAGCATGATTTCAAGGCATTTTGCGCTTCGGGATCTACAGCAAAGACTACTGTAAGAACCATATACAGCCTTACTGTTGACAAAAGAAAAAACATAGTGTGTATAAAGATTACGGGAAGCGGCTTTTTGTATAACATGGTCCGCATAATTGCAGGAACTCTTGCCGATGTGGGAAAAGGCAAGCTTAAGCCTGAGGATATAGAAGAAATAATTTCCTCAAGGGACAGAACAAGAGCCGGCAAGACACTTGCGCCTAACGGATTGACATTAACGGAGGTACATTATGAGTGAGACAGAGAGAAGACGAAGAAGAAAACCTGTTAAAAGAAAAAAGAAAAGATCGCCTATATTGTTTGTTATAGTAATTATACTTCTGATAATGGCGTGTCTGCTGTTCATAGGTCGCTTTATGTCTGAGGATATGAGGGGAAATACGTCCGATCCTGCGGTCAATGTGGATATTCCCTCCGGCTCGACTGTATCGGAAATAGCAGATATACTGGAGGATAACGGCATTGTAGACAGCGCTTTAAGGTTCAGGATATTGTGCAAGATAAAGGACAAGGGCTCTGAATTTAAATCAGGCACATATATGTTCAGCGACAGCGAGACCTTTGACAGCCTTGTGGAAAAGCTGAATACAGGCGCTATGGACGGAAACGCTATTGCTATTACATTTAAGGAGGGTCTGTGGCTTACGGAAATGGCACAGACTGCTGCCGAATCGGGAATATGTACATACGACGAGTTTATGGCGGCAGCAAACAGCAGAAACTATGACTATGATTTTATAAAGGATATACCTGACAGAGATAATGTGCTTGAAGGCTACCTTTATCCCGAGACATATTATTTTGACAGAAGCAGCACAGCAGAAACAATAGTAGACAAAATGCTTTCACAGTTTGAAAAAGTGATAAAGGAAAATAATATAGAGGAGAAAGCGAAAAAGCTTGGCATTACTCTTGATGACGCTGTCATAATAGCTTCTCTTATAGAAGCTGAGGTAAAATATGAGCCTGAAAGAGGACTTGTATCTTCAGTAATACATAACAGACTTGACCAGAATATTAAGCTGCAAATAGACGCTTCTGTTATATATTCTCTTGGAAAGAGAGTCAATAGGGTATTTTATTCTGATCTGGAAACAGCCGATCCACATAATACGTATTACGTAGACGGCTTGCCGAGCGGACCTATAGGAGCGCCGAGAGCAGCATCTCTTGCAGCTGCTGTAGAGCCTGAAAACACAGATTATCTCTATTATGTAGTTGAGGATCCCGAGTCGGGAAAACATCACTTTACAGGAGATTATGAGGATTTCCAGAAGGCAAGTGCAGATTATAAGAAGAAAATAAATCAGGAGTAATATTATGAGCTTGGTGGAGAATTATTTGGCTGAATATATTGATAAAATGCAGCCTTTGTGCAAGGGAAGGCTGGGAGAGATACAATCGGAGGCATACAAAAGCGGACTGCCTATCATTCCCAATGAGGTGGTAAAGCTTATGGGATTTGTACTGGGTATACGAAAACCGACAAAAATATTGGAAATAGGCACAGCTGTAGGCTTTTCGGCAGGATTCATGTCTACATTTCTTCCTAAGGAAGGCAGTATAGTTACAATAGACCGCTATCCTATGATGATAGAGCAGGCTAAAGAAAACTTCAAACTTTTGGGTATAGAGGATAAAGTGACCTTGCTGGAAGGTGACGCAAATGTTATATTGCCGACCATTGAAGGAAAATTTGATTTTGCGTTTATGGACGCAGCAAAGGGACAGTATATATATATGCTTCCTCATGTTTTAAGGCTGGTGGGGAAGGGCGGTATAATTATGGTAGACGATGTACTTCAGGAGGGAAGAGTTGCCAAAGGCTATACTGAGGTGCCAAGACGCCAGAGAACTATCCATAAAAGACTTAATGAATTTCTGAAGGAAATAACCCATAATGAAAAGCTTAGAACGGCTATACTCTCCATTGGCGATGGCGTAGCTCTTATAGAAAAGCTGGAGGACTGATCATATGGATAAAAAAATAGAGCTTCTTGCTCCTGCGGGAGATCTTGAAAAGCTTAAGATAGCTGTGCTGTACGGAGCCGATGCCGTGTATCTGGGAGGTACAAGCTTTGGGCTGAGGGCAAAGGCTAAAAACTTTGACAGAGAGCAGATGCAGGAGGGCATAAGCTTTGCTCACAAACATGGTGCCAAAGTGTATATAACATGTAATATATTTGCTCATAATGAGGATCTTTCAAAGCTTCCTGAATATTTAAGGGAGCTGGAGGAGTTGGGGGCAGATGCCATACTTGTTGCAGATCCCGGCGTATTTGCCACAGCTAGGGAAATTGTTTCGAACATGGATATACACATAAGCACTCAGGCAAATAATACAAATTACAATTCGGCTCTTTTCTGGCATAAGCTCGGCGCCAAGAGAATAGTAATGGCAAGAGAGCTTTCCCTAAGGGAGATAAAAGAAATATCTCAAAATATACCCGACAGCCTTGAGATAGAAGCCTTTGTGCATGGAGCAATGTGCATAAGCTACAGCGGGCGCTGTTTGTTAAGCAATTATTTAAGCGGGAGAGATGCCAACAAGGGAGCTTGCTCTCACCCATGCCGATGGCAGTATTATGTGACTGAAAAGACAAGACCAAATGAATATATGCCTATTGTAGAAGAGGACAACGGCACCTATATATTTAACTCAAAGGATCTGTGCATGATAGAGCATATACCTGAGCTTATAGACTCAGGCATTATGAGCTTCAAAATAGAGGGAAGAATAAAGACCTGCTTTTATGTCGGCACAGTTGTGAAGGCATACAGAGAAGCGATTGACGATTACCTGAAGGATCCTGAATTATATGAAAGCAAAAAGGAATACTATCTTCAGGAAGTGGCAAAAGCAAGCTACAGAGGGTTTACAACAGGCTTTTATTACGGCAAGCCTTCCTCAAACGAGCAGATATATACTACAAGCTCTTATATAAGGACCTATGACTTTATAGGCATGGTGCTGGACTATGATGAGAAAACGGGCTTTGCTGTAATAGAACAGAGGAATAAATTTGTTATAGGAGATGAGGTAGAGTTTTTAAGACATAACGGAAAAACCTTCTCTCAGAAAATAACCGAAATGTACAACGAAGAGGGAGAAGCCATAACGGAGGCCCCTCACCCTCAGCAGATAATAAGACTGAGAACGGAAAACAAGGTCGAAAAGTGGGATATGATGCGCAGAGAAGCGGAAAATACCGAAAACGGCGTTACAGTACAATAAAAACAAGGAGGAAAAAATATGGAATTTGAAAAATTAATAAGAGAAAGAAGAAGCATAAGAGCTTACAAAAACGAAGCTGTTGATAAAAAGATAATTGAGGAAATAATAGAAGCCGCTCAGCAGGCGCCTTCATGGAAAAATTCTCAGACAGGCAGGTATTATGTTGTAATGAGCGATGACAAGGTCAAATATGTAAGAGAAAACTGTCTGCCTGAATTCAATCGCAGGAATACGGCTAACGCTCCTGTGTATATCATAACTGCTTTTGAAAAGGGTATAGCAGGCTTTGACAACGACAAAAACGCAGTAAATGAATTGGGAGATAAATGGGGTGCCTATGACTTGGGACTCCAGAATGAAAATATGATACTTAAAGCAAGGGAATTGGGATTGGATACTCTTATTATGGGTATAAGAAACGAAAAGGCTCTCAGAGAAGAGCTTGGCATACCCGACAGTCAGGAAATAGCGGCAGTTATTTCTCTGGGCTATAGAAATATTGATCCCGATGCTCCCGCAAGAAAAAGTATTGATGAAATAGTAAAGTATTTTTAAAATTATGGGTTTTATGAAAGCGGTATATGCCTTCATAAAACCCAATATTTTTATGCCGTATATTAATTTACCATATGTGTGCAGGTATAGGGTGTAAGCTCAAGCCTTATAAAGAAGCCCTTTGCATGTGAGCAGACAGGGCATTTTTCAGGCGCCTTTTTGCCTGTGAATACATATCCGCAGTTCAGACACATCCATTGTGTTTCTGCGTCGGATACGAAGAGCTTGCCTTCATCTATTAAATTGGCAAGGGCATTAAAGCGTGTGCCGTGTATTTTTTCGATTCCGGCAATATTGTAAAAAATATTTGCTATTTTGGCAAAGCCTTCTTCTTTTGCTATATCCCCAAAGTTCTTGTAGTCATGCTCGTATTCCTGAAATTCGTTGTGAGCGGCAGCCTTAAGCATTTCTGAAATGCTTTTATATATATCCACAGGATAATTGCCGTCAATAGATATATTCTGACCGCCTATTTCGGTAAGAGCGTCATAGAACACTTTGGCGTGGGCTTCCTCCTGCTTGGCAGTAAATTCAAATACCGCTTCAATTACGTAATTTCCTTCTTTATTAGCCTCTCTTGCTGAAAAAATGTATCTGTTCCTTGCCTGAGATTCGCCTGCAAAGGCTCTCATAAGGTTTTCTTTTGTTTTACTGTTTGCAAAATCCATAATTGACCTCCTGAAATTTTTAATTATATTTTTTCCATAACTTAGGGGAATATACATAGTGACAAAATTTATTTTATGTATTATAATTTTATACAGAGGTGATATAATGGATATTACTTATATAGAACACAGCGGATTTATTGCAGAGCCGGATAAATGCTATATTGTATTTGACTACTACAGAGGTATCATACCAAAGCTTAATGATAAACCTGTGTATGTATTTTCAAGTCACAGTCACAAGGATCATTACAACTCAAAAATATTTGATATTTTTAAAAATAAAAACGTCAAATATATTCTGTCCCACGATATAAAGAAAAAGGCAGGAGAAGGGGAAAATATAATATATGTCAAGGCAAATGAGGAATATATGATAGACGACATATATATAAGGACCCTTAAATCTACGGATATAGGCGTTGCATTTCTTATAAAAGTCGAAAACAAAACGATACTGCATTGCGGAGATCTTAACGATTGGCGTTGGGTAGGAGAAAGCAAGGCATATAATAACAATATGATGACGAATTTCAGAAGAGAAATAGACAAGCTTAAGGGCGAAGCTATAGATGCTGCCTTTATTCCTTTGGATCCACGTCAGGAGGATTATTACTATGAGGGAATGGAATATATATTGAACACTCTTGAGGTCAAGTTTGCCTTTCCCATGCATTTTTGGCATTCCTATGAAATAATCGACAAATTCATATCGGAGGGACATAACAGATCAAATTGCAAAATAATAAGAATAAAAAATAAAAATGAGAAATGGAGGATATGACATGCAATTTAAAATGGTACATGAAAACTACAATGTAAAGGATATTGACAGATCAATGAAGTTCTATCAGGAGGCTCTCGGCCTTCATGAGGTAAGAAGGAAAACAGCTGCTGACGGCAGCTATATAATAGTGTTTATGGCTAATGACAATTCGGAATTTGAACTGGAGCTTACATGGCTTAGAGATATGGACAGACCTTATGATCTTGGCGACTGTGAATTCCATCTGGCATTCAGAGTTGACGATATCGACGCTGCCTACAAGCTTCATAAGGAAATGGGCTGCATATGTTTTGAAAATAAAGAAATGGGTATTTACTTTATTACAGACCCTGACGGATATTGGCTTGAAATAGTGCCTGTAAGGAAATAATACCTACACGGACGCATGCTTCTCCTTATGCATATGGTATATTGTATAATATTCAAAATATAATTTATTTTATTACAATAATAATACAAGAATATTAAAAGCCCTAATAATATATTGACTCTGTATGTCATATATGTTATTATATATAAAATATTTAAAATATGATATATGCAAAGGAGAGATTTTATGAAAAAATTACTTATTGTTGCCGCAGCTTTTGTTATACTTATGGCTTCCTCTGTTTATGCAAATGTAAGGGCAGACAAGCCCATACTTGTTTCAACTCAGGACTGCTCTGAAGCAACAGAGATCCTTCAGATGCTTATTGACGATGGTAAGATCGATCCATCTCTGACAAGAAACGGCTTTACAGATACTACCGTAATAGGAAATCCTTTTGCCGTTGAGTATAATGATTTAGGCCCCAAATGCTTTTATGTATTCCCTATAATAAATGACAGCAATATCACGGGCTATGTTTCGTTAAGCAGTCCTCTTGACCCAAATCAGCCTCGTTTTACCGTATCAGGGAGTGGTTTTTTTACGGGAAATGATGAAAGCTGGCAGCAGCTTACAGACGGAGATGAATACATCATATGTGAAACCGACAATGGTTGGGTCTATGGCGTAGCCGATGATAAAAAAATATTATTGTCATACAGATATGATGATGAAAGCGACTTGACAAAGCTTGTTCCCATATCTGCCGAAAGAACTGTTGTGGATATTACAAAGCCTGCTCATTTGAATTTAAGGTCTGTTGCCCTTATGTCTGATGAAGAACAGAAAATGTGGAACGATGCCAAAGAAAACGGAAGGGTATTTATGACCATAAATGCCGAAGAGCTTGGAGCCGTAAACAGAAGCGGCAGACTTCTTGTTCCTATAAGAGAAATTTCCGAAATTATGAACTGCAATATAGAATGGAAAGCAGAAAACAAGACTGTAGAGGTAACAAAGGACGATAATAAAGTGGATTTCACAATAGGACAGCCTTGCTATAGCTTAAACGGAGAAGTTCACAGTATAGATGTTCCTGCCGAGATAATTGACGGAAAGACATATATTCCCATCAGAGCTGTAAACGAAGCTCTTGGGGGAAATATTTATTATAACATAAGCTCTAAGGTCATTTCCATGAGCTTTGCGTAAGTAACCGCAAATTAATACCCCTTCCTTCTCTTAAAAGGGAAGGAAGGGGTAGAGCAATAAAAACAAATTTAATTAAAACTCGTATACAATATTTAAATTTCAGCCATTACGTCCTGCATATCGTACTTGCCGGCAGGCTTGTCTTTAATAAATTTAGCGGCTTTTACTGCGCCTACAGCGAATACCTCTTTGCTGTGGGCGGAATGAGTAAACTCTATGACCTCGTCCTTGCCTGCAAATATCACTTCATGATCGCCTACTATAGTACCCCCTCTTACTGCGGAGATACCCAGCTCTCTTCTGTCTCTTTTTTGCCTTACCTGACTTCTGTCATATACATATTCAAGGCTTTCATCTACGCCCTCGTTTACGGAATCGGCAAGAAGTATGGCAGTTCCGCTTGGGGCATCGATTTTCTGATTGTGATGTCTTTCCACTATTTCCACATCAAAGCCTGCGTCATAGAGTACAGAGCTGTATTTTTTAAGAATGGCAGCAATAAGATTTATGCCAAGACTCATATTTGCGCTCTTGAATATCGCTACCTTTTCGGCAGCAGCATTAAGCATTTTGTTTGTGTCATCGCTTAACGCAGTAGTACAAATGACAGCAGGGATATTTTTATTCACAGCGTATTCTATAACATCGGGAACAGCTGTTGCCGTTGAAAAGTCGATTATAACATCGGCTTCAATATTGCAGTCCTTTATATTTGCAAACACAGGAAAATCTGCATTTGCAGGAGATATGTCCACACCTGCCGCTATCTCCGCTTCATTATCGTTTCTGACCATTTCACATATAACTCTACCCATTTTGCCATTACAGCCATGCATAATAATTTTAGTCATGATATTTCACCTTTCTTTAGTTAAAGGGCGGAAAAACCGCCCTTTTTATTACAGTATGCCAAAGTCCTTCATAGCCTTTTCAAGAAGTACTCTGTGCTCTTCCTCCATTTCAAGAAGAGGAGAACGATATGTACCGGCATTCATTCCCATCATATTGAGAGCAGCCTTTACAGGAATAGGATTGACCTCTGAGAAAAGGTTCTTTACAAGGTCAAGGCAATCCAGCTGCATTTTGCATGCCTTCTTTACATCGCCGTCCAGATAGCTCATAACCATATCGTGAGTATACTTAGGCGCTATGTTTGAAAGTACTGATATTACGCCCTTGCCGCCTAATGAAAGCAGAGGTATTATCTGGTCGTCATTGCCGCTGTATATATCCAGATCACCCTGAGTGAGAGCTGCTATTTCGGCAACCTGAGAAATATTGCCGCTGGCTTCCTTTATTCCTACTATATTTTCTATTTTAGCTATTTCAACAACGGTCTTAGGCATAATATTGACGCCGGTCCTGCCTGCTATGGAATACATTATTATAGGAAGATCGGCAGCGCTTGCCATTTCCGTATAATATTTCACAAGGCCCTTTTGAGTAGTCTTATTGTAATAAGGCGTAACTATAAGAAGTCCGTCTGCGCCTACCTCTTCGCATCTTCTGCAAAGTACTCTCCCATGCTCTGTATCATTGCTGCCTGCGCCTGCAATAACAGGGATCCTGCCTGCGACCTTATCTACAGTATATTTTATTACCTCTATCTGTTCATCGTCGCTTAATGTAGAAGCTTCGCCTGTGGTACCGCATATTATAACTGCGTCTGTTCCGTTATTCACCTGATTTTCTATCATATTGCCAAGAGCGTCAAAGCTTACGCTTCTGTCTTGATTAAAGGGAGTGACAATGGCAACGCCTGCGCCGGTAAATAAAGTTTTTTTCATAAAAATACCTCCTATCTGTCAAAATAGCCCTTTGCTGCAAGAAGCTCAGCCATAAGTACGGCACCGCCTGCAGCACCTCTTAATGTATTGTGTGAAAGACATACGAATTTATAATCGTATTGTGTATCCTCTCTCAGTCTGCCTACGGATACAGCCATGCCGTTTTCAAGCATTCTGTCAAGCTTTGCCTGAGGTCTGTTATCCTCTTCAAAATAGTGTATGAATTGCTTTGGCGCTGAAGGCAGCTTCAATTCCTGAGGAACTCCGCTGAATTCACTCCACAGCTTAAGTATCTCTTCTTTGGAAGGCTTGTTTTCAAAGCTTACGAATACGGCAGCGGTATGACCGTCTGAAACTGCCACTCTTAAGCATTGAGTAGTTATATTCGGCGTTGAAGCCTTTTCTATAACATCGCCGTTTATTTTGCCCCATACCTTCAAAGGCTCCTGTTCGGATTTTTCCTCCTCACCGCCTATATAAGGTATAAGATTATCTACCATTTCGGGCCATGTTGCAAATGTCTTGCCGGCACCTGAAATTGCCTGATATGTACATGCAAGTACATTCTTTATACCAAACTTTCTAAGAGGGTGAAGGGCAGGAACATAGCTCTGTATAGAGCAGTTGGACTTAACGGCTATAAAACCTCTCTTTGTACCTAAGCGCCTTCTTTGTGCTTCTATTATCTCTATATGCTCAGGATTCAGCTCGGGGACCACCATAGGCACATCGGGAGTGAATCTGTGAGCTGAATTATTGCTTACAACAGGGCACTCCGCCTTTGCATAGCGCTCCTCCAGCGCTCTTATCTCGTCTTTCTTCATATCTACTGCGCAGAATACGAAATCTACCATTCCTGCAATCTTATCTACGTCTGCTGATGCGTCCATTACAACAAGCTCGCCTATTGCCTCAGGCAACGGTTCTGTCATAGCCCATCTGGAGCCTATGGCGTCCTTCAGCTTCTTCCCTGCTGAACGAGGACTTGCTGCAACGGCAACTACATTGAACCAAGGGTGCTTGTCAAGAAGAAGGGTAAATCTCTGACCTACCATTCCCGTTGCACCTATGATCCCTACATTAAAGCTTTTCATTTCAATACACTCCTAATCTCAAAAATAAAAAAGATTGACAAAAGCCAATCTGTGAAAATAAATGCACAGATAGCTCTCCATTGCATAAGCAATGACAGTCACCGCACTATTGGCACGGCAACCAGAACACAGCCTGTCAAAGAGGTGGTGTTCTTCGGCATCTTTCCCTTTCAATCAATTTCATCTGCCCTCTGCGGCATCAATTGATATACTGATGTAAATGCACCTCTATCCTTATACTATTTTAAATATAACATTATTTTATACTTATGTCAACACATAACTCCTTTTATTACAAATAAATTATTTTACTTGCAAATATTTGCGGTTTAGTATATTATAGTATTACAAAAACAGATTTTGTACAGTTAACTATTACAAAATATGATGAAAGGGCGTATATTTGTGGATACCAATATACAGAAATTTATGGCATTTGTAAAAACAGTTGAATATGAAAGCTTTACAAAGGCTGCTGAAGTGCTTAAATACTCACAGTCCGGCATAAGCAGAATGATAAATGACCTTGAAAAGGAATGGGGAGTTTCATTGCTGGAGAGGAATCGCTCGGGAGTACGCCTTACATCAGACGGTCTTAGGCTTCTTCCCTATGCTCAGAATGTATGCGTTGACTATGAAAGACTTCAATCTCAGGTCGAGGAGCTTAACGATCTGCGTTCGGGACTCATAAGGATAGGGACCTTTTCAAGCGTTGCAACACATTGGCTGCCAAATATCATAAAGGAATTTCAGAAGGACTATCCAAACATTGACTATGAGCTTCTGGTAGGGGAGTATAAGGAAATAGAAGAATGGACGGCATCGGGCAGAGTAGACTGTGGATTTATAATACTTCCGACTTCAAGAAGCCTTGAAACAATATTTCTGGAAGAGGATAAGCTTCTTGTGGTTTTGCCGAAGGACCATCCTCTTGCCGACTGTGAAAAATTTCCTATAAAGGCTCTGTGCGATTATCCGTTTATGCTTCTGGAAAAGTCAGCCAAAGCGGAAATTTCCCATATATTTGAAGAACACAATATATCTCCTAACATACATTTTACCACTCTTGACGACTACGCTATTATGTCTATGGTGGAAAGCGGACTTGGCATAAGCATATTGCCTCAGCTCATACTGAAGCGGATCCCCTACAATATAGTAGCAAAGGAACTGGAAGTACCTGCCTACAGACAGATAGGGCTTATACTGAGAGATAAAAAGACGGCATCGGTTGCCGTAAAAAAATTCTTGGAATATGTAAAATACAGAGGATAAAAAATACCCCGCATATGCGGGGTAAATTACTTTTATTAAGCCATTTTGTTAACAGCTTTGGCAAGTCTTGACTTTTTGTTGGCAGCGGTATTCTTGTGCATAACGCCCTTAGTTGCAGCCATATCTATAGCCTTTGTAGCTGCTCTTAAAGCTTCTGATGCAGCAGCCTTGTCGCCGGCAGCAACAGCAGCATGTACCTTCTTCATAGCTGTCTTTGTAGCTGAAGATATACTTTTATTTCTTAAAGTTTTCTTATTGATAACTAAAATTCTTTTCTTTGCAGACTTAATATTTGCCACAATAATTTCCTCCTAAAAAGTTACATACGATTATTTTTCTCTGCTGAATCGGGTCAGAGGGGTTTAAAACACAGAACGACTGCGTTTCCCAAATCAACACTCATATTATTATATACAATATTTGTCTGAATGTCAATGAATATTTTACAGTTTTAATAAAAAAATATGATAAAGGAGATGAGAAAGTGAAAAAGTTTTCCCCATATACGGATCTTGCAATAGAAATTGCAGAAAATATAACGACTGAGGTCACAGAAATAGAGGGCGTTGAGGTAGGTCATGAGCAATGCGATCTGTCGGACACTACAGTTACAAATGTTAAAATAACAAATGAAAAGGGCGCAGAGGCTATGGGAAAGCCGATCGGAAGCTATATTACCCTTGAAAGCGAGCACATAAAGGAAAATGATATTGACGCCCATGAAAAGATAATATCCATATTGAGCAAATATATTAAATATCTTTGTCCACAAAAGGAGCATGCCACAGTACTTGTAATAGGTCTGGGAAACAGAGATGTTACGCCGGACTCTCTGGGTCCTAAGGTAGTAAGCAAAATACTTGTGACAAGGCATATAAAGAATACCGTGCCTGAGGATATAAACAATGCCGTGTCCTCCGTTGCAGCTCTTGCGCCCGGAGTTATGGGAATAACAGGGATAGAGACCCTTGAGGTCGTAAAGGGCGTTACAGAAAGAGTAAAGCCGGATATAGTCATAGCTATTGACGCACTTGCCGCAAGAAGGGTAAGCAGGGTAAATGCTACGATACAGCTGAGCAACACAGGTGTGGCTCCCGGCGCAGGCATTGGCAACAGACGAAAGACATTGGACGAGGAAAATCTTGGCGTGCCTGTTATAGCCATAGGTGTGCCTACGGTGGTAGACGCAGCCACAATGGCAAATGACGCTATAGACAGAATGCTTGAAACAATGAAAAAGGGCGCTCGCAAAGGCTCTCAGTTCTATGATATGCTTTCTGAGCTTGCCGATGAAGAAAAGTACGCTCTTATCAAAGAGGTACTGGAACCCTATTCCGAGAATATGTTTGTAACGCCTAAGGAGGTAGACGCCGTTATAGAAAACCTTGTTAATATCATTTCAAACAGTATAAATATTGCTGTCCATCCGGGAATTACACGAGAGGATATTAACAGATATAAATTCTGAAAAAGCCCGATATTGATTTCATATATGGTTATGCTGTAAATTCCTTTTGATAAGGGCGCTGCAATAAAAGCAGCGCCCTTTATAAAGCTTGTTTACAAATATTTAATTCCAATAGTTATTTTTATCCGAATAAACTATGGTAGTTCCTATGTATCCGTCAACAATACCTGCTCTGCCCATATAATTATTCATTTCGGAGCAGTATTTTTGCATATCGTTAAAGGTTTCGGCGGACAAAAGTTTATCTAAACACGCATTAAGTCTGTCTTCAAGAGCCTTTTGCGATTTTGACTGCTCTTCTAGTGCTTTTTTCTTTTCACCATTGTATTTATCGTTGCTTTGGGTAGCAAGTACGGGTATACCTCTTTCATACACTAAAGGTGTAAGATTGGAACAGTATACTGTAAAAACGTAACACTTGTCAATAGCAGAAGAAGCGATCTCCGTATATTTTTTGTCTTCAGCTGTTTTTGCAAGAGAATTCCAGCTTTTCTTGGTCTTGTCAGCCAAAGTTATAATGTCCTGACTTTTGGTATATTCGGGAGAAATATATTTCTTAATATCAGATGATACGGCGGATTTAAGCTCTGCCGATACCTTGCTCATATCCATATCTATATTGAAGCTCTTATCCCTTTCCTTGTGTTTCGTTGTTGTACCCATATATGATATATTGCAGTTTACTATCTGAATAGTTGAATTTTTATTGAGGGTAAGGGATACAGGCTCATTTACGATATGGACCTGGTTATCCGTAAGTAATTTGTTCTTATCCTGTTTTACACATGCAAAATCACAGCCATCGGCTTTTGTAAATGTATATATACCGGGAGCAATATCCTTGCCTACTCTGTAAATACCATTATATGCTGTATCTTGAGCATCAAGCTGTGAGCTGAGTATAGCATGGCAATTTGTAAGCTCTATGCTCATATTGCTTCCGTATGGCGCAATATTCAAATGGGGATTTGTCTTGAAATAAGCGGTATTTCCCGGCTTACACTCTGCAATTTCCACAATATAGCTGTCTGTAAAGAATTTTGACATGTCTCTGGAATATTTATTTGCAGATATTGAAGACAACTTTATTTCAGCTATGTCATCATTGTCTGCATAAAAAACATATACGCCATAGGGCATATCCTTTCCCACTTCATATTTTCCTGCATTGTATGTCTTGACGGCAGTCTGAGAGTTGGCAAAGCCTACAGATGAAAATATAAAACTGAATATAAGTGTGAGCAATATTGATTTTGATTTCTTTTTCATTTTATCACCTCATATGTATTTTATAATATTTTACCACATTATTATGGAAAAGTAAATACAGTAAATACAGTTTATTATTGATCATCAGTATTGCTTTCGACATTCGGTATCTGTCTGCCTTCGTGGTCGATATAGTAGTTTTCCTTATGTATAAGCTGACTTATAGGCACGATTTCATATCCTTTGTCCCTTAATCCCTTTATTATGGTCTCCAATACGTCAGGAGTATATTTTGCATCGTTATGAAAGAGAATAATGGAACCATTTCCCAAATGCTTGTGATTTAACACATGATTTATTTCGTGATCTGCACCTAATTCCTTCCAGTCTAAGCTGTCAAGCATGGATATGAAATATAAAAAGCCTGTTAAAGCAGTATTTAACAGGCTTTGGGGAATTTTAATATTTCCATTTTATTTCGATATGGTCGTTGTAGAGGGATATTTTTTCAATAAGGATATGGGCGAGGTTTCTTTTATATTCCAAGTCCCTACTGTCCCATTTTGAAATGTCGGGCATATCGAGCTTGCGTGATTTTTTTACGTTGAGGGCGTTAAGGTCGGCAGACAGGTCCTTTTTCTGCTTGTCAAGCTCTAGGATTTTTTCGTTTGCATAGCCGATAAGGGCGGTGTTGCCTGCCGCCAAGCTATTGATCAAGTTGTTTATTTCTTCTTCAACTTTAACAAGCTTGATTTTTAAATTGTTTATTTCGGTTTCGTTCACGCTTTCAATGGCGGGGGTATAGCTTTCAAATTCTTTTATGTGTTCTTTCAGCTCGCCGTACACAGCTGCTTCAATGTCGGCGACGTAATGGGTGGCAGGGTCGCCGCTGCATATTCCTATTGCCCTGCCAGAGCAGTTGAAATATTTTGTATCTTTGTATTGCCTTACGACCATTGCTTTACCACAATAGCCGCATTTTATCAGCCCCGTAAGCCATGTATGTTTACCTTTGCCGTTGTTACAAATCTGTTTATTGCCGTCGAGCTTATCCTGCACGGCAAGGAATATGTCGGAAGAAATAATACCTTTGTGAAGTCCCACTACGACATTGTGGTCTGTAAGGTTATTATATTTTCCTGCGGCTCTGTCCCTTTTGCCGTATATATTAAGACCGTTCTCACCGTTAAAGTCCTCGACGGCGTTCTTAATTATACAGCCCTTTGAACGATAGAAATTGTATATATCTGCATCAGCTTTGACGTATGCAGGATTGTGGAGCATACGGCTAAGTTTTATATTATTCCACATTTCTTTTCTTTCTTCCGTCAATTTATGGGCTATTTGTCCGAGGGATATACCCTCTTTCAGATATTCGCTAAATATCCACCCAACAAGAGGCAGGTCGTCTGTAGGCTCTATGGTGGCTACCTTCCTGCCGTTTATGGTAGTTTTGGCATTTTGGAAGCCGAAGGGAGCTTGGCCGCCAAGCCATACGCCTTCTGTTCCTCGCATGTAGTAATTGTCTTTTATACGCTCGGCAATCGTTTCACGCTCAAGCTGTGCAAAGACCATTA
>CANQBT010000023.1 GCA_947589405.1 uncultured Clostridia bacterium
CTCGGCTTACGACACATGCTGTTTCATGCTTAATAGGCTTGCTTTTCCATAAGCCAAAATCAAGAGCTTCTCCCATAGGAACGGAGCCTATCGCAACAGTATAGTCGCCGCTGAGTATTTCATTCTTGTCGACCTCGCTCACAGTAATATTCCCTGTTTTATAATAGTCCTCCACAGCCTTTGTTATTTCGCCGCAGTCAAATCCCTTTTCACAGGCTATAGTTATATTGCCGCTATCCTTTGAACAGCCGCAAAGAGCAAGGGCAACAGTCAGTATACACAATACTTTTTTCATGCTGCACTTCCTATTCAAACATGCTTCTGAGCTTCTGCGAAGCCACAATTCTTATAGAGGTCCTCTGAGTAGGCGTTGTTATAACAAATGCCTGACCTCTTCCGTTTGTAACTATTTCGTCCTGCTCGGTTTCATTTATTGCTCCTGCCTTTTCATAGAGCTTGCACAGATCATGCATATCGTTAGGCGCAAGAGAGAATATAAATGAATACTGGCAGGCATTTATAATAGCAGTTGACTTTCTTGCTATCTCCTCTGTACCTACAAAGTCCTTTATGTTCTGAGTTATTATTATCTGCATACCGTTGTACTTACGGATACGCTTAGCCAGCTGGAACATAAAGTCAAGAGCTATAGGATACTTAGGATCGATAAATACGTGAGCCTCGTCTATTACCACTATTATTTTACGCTTAGCATTGTATTTTGTATTGTAATCTCTGTTCTTTATTATTTCGTTGTCAAGCCACTTAAGAATAAGAAGCATCTGAGCATTTGCAACAGTATTATTCTTATTGGCAAGAAGTGACTGGAAGTTGAAAACGGTAAAGTTTTCCTTAATGTCAAGAGTAGAAAAGCCGTTCCACAGGTTGGCATTTCTTCCGCCTGTTGCAAATTTAGAAATATAGTTTATAAGTATTCTCAGATTGTTTTTGCTGTATTCACCCTTAGCTGACTGATAGTCAATAAGCAGGGTGTCATACAGGTCGTCGAATATAGGATAATCCTCAGGGCCAAGCGTTGTAAGGTCTGTCATCTCATCGATGCCCTTTGACGCATATACCCTTACGATAACGTTGTTAAGGTATTCCAAAGCGTCTGAATCGATTCCCGGAAGTATCTGTCTGAAATACTCCTCAAGGAACTGAAGATGTACCGAAAAGCTTATGCTTGCCGACTCCTCATCGCTTATCATTTCATCATCGCTTAAGCATGTAACGATATGGAAGGGATTGATACGACCCTGTGTAGCTGAGCCTACGTCTATAATGTTGCCATGAAGATGATTTGCAAGTGCCGTGTACTCGTTTTCAGGGTCCAGTATAAATACCTTACTGTTTTCTGCGGAAAGATTTGAAAGCATCATTTTTGTAGCAAATGACTTACCGCTTCCTGACTTACCTATAACCACCATATTGCTGTTGACTCTTTCACTATCTCTGCGGAAGAAATCCACAAACACAGGCATGCCTGCCGAATCTCCCAGATTTATACCGCCTATATCTGATATATGGCCGTATATAAAAGGAAATGCCGCTGCAATTGATGAAGAATGTATTGCTCTTCCCTTTTTGATACACGGATCGTATGCTGAGATCTGAGAGCCTACAAAGGTATCAAACTGTCTGAACATCATATCCGTTACTCTGAAGGACTGCTCCGAAAGTAATCGTCTTACCTTTCTCTTTACATTATTGACATTGACAGTCTTTGCCATATCGGGATTGAGCTGGCGCATAGACTCTTCATAGTCATAGACGGTAATATATATATTGACGTCATAGAGGGTTTCGTTTTCACCCTGAAGCAGTACAAGAAGATCCTGAAGCGTTGATATATGATTCTCAAGCTCAAGAAGCTTACTGTCCTTAGAGGTTATGCTTTCCTGTCCTCTCAGCTCCATAAGCGAACGGTCTATATTTCTGACTGCCTTAAAGCGGTCTATAGGGTGGAGCTTCATAACGACCCTTGTATCGGGAATGTTGAAAAGCTGAGAGCCCCATGCGTTGCCTACGGTAGTGGGATAATTTATGATCCTGAAATTATGCGTTACAAGATCGTCTATTTTGGTAGTTCTGGAGGTAAATGAAATATCGTGAGGAAGTATCCACTCATAGTATTCTTCTTCATTAAGATCATCCGCCTCTCTTTCGTCAAAATCCGTTGAGTAATTATACTTAAGAAATACTGCCAGCTCCCTTGTATCCAATACCTTAACATGAATACCGCCCTGAGTCATCTGGTCCACGATCATGCTTGTGGTTTCGCCTACATTTACAGGAGTTTTGTCAAATACGCATATGTAGTGGAAGCTGTCATATACCTTGTTTTCAGTATTTATTATATCTATATTCTCAATTCTGTCGTATATTATCTCAAGACGTGCTCTAAGCTCATCCTCTTCGATAACGCCGTTTATATAGGACTCGCTTATTTCATCTACCTTAAGATATTCTCTCTCGATATATTCATCATAAAGTATAGGTCTGTCTATCTTTACAATAGAGATGGACTGGTCGTCCAGAGATACGCTTCTGATAGCGGCGCCGAATACTCTGTCTATAAGATAATCCTGTCTGCTCTCGGTAAGGAACCTGAATTCAACAGGAGAGATCTCTATTACCTTACAGCAATATTCACTGCCATAGTGTATGATACCGTCCTTTACCGAAGTAAATGCAATAAGATCGGGAACGCCGAACTTTGATTCCTTTTTCTTCTTTTTTTTCTTTCTGCCATCGGAGTTCTCTTTTTCTTCGTCCTCCTGCTCCTCCCATTCCTCTTCATCTCCGTTGCTGAGCTTTTCGTCAAGGGCATATTCGGAGGAAACATGGTTGGGTCTGGAGTAGTGCTTTATTATATATCCCAGAAATACATAATTCTTATCTTCATCTATAGATACAAGCAATATTACAAATACCACTATTATGGTTGTCAGCAATGCAAGCTTGAAGGGCAAGTTTGAGCACAACACAAGAACCGCCAGCGTAAAGCCGACTGCACCTACTGCAAAATCTGCTATTGATATTCCTTTGAACAGTTCAAAGCTTACCTTTGTTTTTTTAGGTATTATTCTCATTTGTGCTCACCTCTTTTCTTTATAGTTGAATTGCTCATCCTTCTGAAGCTTTCCTTACTAGTCATAGAATTTGCTGTACCCTTCAAAGGATTTTCCTGCTTTTTGCTGCCTAACTCCTGCTTTATGCTGTCAAGAGTTTCTGCACGCATCTGTGTTTCATTTATATCACCTATCGTATCTGTATTTGCCTCTGTCGGTATATTCCTGTAATTAGAGCTTCCCATACCTCTGTACTGGATTCCTGATGTATTGACGTAACGTGGTTCTGCATCAGCTCTTCTCATCTGTTCATCGGCATTTGCTATAATGGTATTTAAATCATAATATTCCATAGCGTCGCCATCGTCACTACTCCAATTTCCGGGACTATGAGATGCATCGGCAGAATATGTATAATAATTGTAATCCGTCATTATCTGCTGCCTTTGTTCATGTGATGTTGCAGCCATAAATGCCGTTCTGTATACCGGCATATTTCTATAGCTCTGATCATCAGGAACGTTGAAATTCTGATTATAGAAGTTTTCCTCCTCCTCTGTAGGATCTATAAAGTCAGGAGATGCCATATAATATGCAGTCATATATTCCTGCTGTTCTCTTTGGCTCGTCAGATTGCTGAATTCCCTTCTGTGTTCATCATCAATACTGCGGGCAAAGTTTCGTGTGCTGGAATGTAAAGCAGGTGAATTTATAGCACTACTTCTGCTTTCAATACTGCTGCTTACGGTATTTTCCCAGTTGCCCGGCAGATCGAAGTCATCAGCCTGCATTACATAATCGTTATACTGCTGCATAGCATGCTGACGCTCTTCACGATTGGTAGCTCCAAGAAATGCCGTTCTGTAGCTTGCCGTACTTCTGTAGCCGTCATCATGACCTTCTGCAAAGTGACTTTCATAGAATTGAGTTTCTTCATCATTCATCGGGAAGAATGTCGGACTGTTTCTGTAATATTCATCTCTGTATGCGCATCTTTCTCTTCTTGTAGGAATAGAGCTGAATGTTCTTCTGTCCTCATCTGAAAGATGTGCCGCAAAGCTTTGCTCTGCCATTGAAAGCTCTGCTACAGGAGCACTTAAGCCTGCTGCGGTCGCAATATCCTTAGGTATTGATGAAAAATGATTATTTACTGCATTTACTACCTGATACCTTTGCTCATTTGTCGGTAGTGATTCATATTCATCGGCTGCTGCCGTATAATATCCTGCAAGCTCTCTCATCTGACCTCGCTGTTCAGGCGTATAGTTTCCGGAAGAAGCCAACTGTGTAAGCCGCTGCGCCGTAGAACGAATATCGTTTACATAGCCCTGCTCACTTTCGGAAATCATATTGAATACAGGCGGTCTTGCGCCGTCATGCTCTGCCTTGTAGCTGTTATAGTTGTCAAGTATTCTTGTTCTGTCCTCATGAGTCTTTGCATTCATGTAGCCCATTATGTAATTGTCATTTCTGCTTGCGCTTATTTCATTGAAAGCGTCTGCTTCCTTAGCAGTAAATACAAGAGCTGAAGGATTGTTGGCTGAAAGGCTTTCAAAGTTACTTACGTTTTTGAGAACACTTGCTCTTCCTGCATTACCCTGAGCATTGTCATAGCCTTCAATAAAGCCTGCATAGGATTTTGCCATCTTATGAGCGTGTTCCTTTTCTTCAGGTGTACCTGCATACTCCTCACGCAGCTTCCATGCATTGTACTTGTTCTCCATATTGTTGCGCTGTGAACTCTGTAAATTTGTAAAGGCATCCTTATTGGAGCTTATAATACCGGCTCTGCTCTCATGAGTATCGGAATCGATATACTGCGCCCTAAGATTCTTAAGATTATTGACTCTTTCATTGGCTGCGTTCCATTTAGCTGAACCTTCCTTATATCTGTCTCTGTCCTCCTCAGCGTTTTTAATATTGGCATTGAGGTTCTTTCCTGCCTGCATTTCGTCGTAAGAAGCCCCTTCCGTTTTGGCAAAGGAAGGATTGTCTGCTATAAGTGCATCTCTTTCTTCCGGGCTGGAATAGCTGAACTTAAGCTTATCCGCATTAAGCGCCTCGACCTGAGCATTATACTTATTCCATTGAGCGCTGCCCTTTTCAGAGCTGTCTCTCTGGCTGACAGCACGTGCTATTCTCTTATTTATATTATCCTGAGCCTCTTGGTGCTTATTGCTGCCCATAAGGCTGTCGCTTGCGTCCTTAAGACCCTCCACAACATTTCCGCTCATTGCTTTTTGCAATCCTGCCTTGATACCCTGTAAGCCTGTAGCCTTACCGCCCTGACGGTCTACAAAACGCATATCGCCTGCATCGGCAGCTCCGCCTGCGGCTGCTGCGATAAGGTCATCTCTTTCGGCATGAGTGCCAAGACTTTCAAGCATAGCGCTCTTTTCCAATATTTCGTTATATCTCTTATCAGCCTTGTTCCATGCGTCTGTGCCTTTTGTAAGGCTGTCTCTGACTGCTTTGGCATTGGCTGCTCTCTTGCTGAGATTGTCAAGAGCCTTCTTTTCTCCTTTTGTCTTTGCAGCCTGTTCGGAGAACTTATCCTTATTGGTATCCATAAAGGCTTCTCTCTCTGCATGAGAATTGAGAGAATCGAATTTATCTCTTGCTGCTTTAAGATCCTTGACCTGATTATTGTATTTATTCCATTGCTCGCTTCCTTTTTCAAACTTGCCTCTGTTAGCCTTGGCAGCGGCAATTTTTCTGTCCAGATTAACGGCTGCTTTACGCTCTTTGGCATTTTCGATATTGCCGACCTTATTCTTAGATGGATCAACGCTAAGTGATTTCATACCGCCCTTGCTGAAGAAATCATTTATGAACTGCTCTCTTTCAGCATTTGTCTGAAGATTGGTGAAATCATTGAGAGCCTTCTTTGCTTCCTTAGACTTTCTCTTATAAGCAGCTCTTGTATCTCCCCTTTGCATAAATGTTGCCTTGTTCTTGTTTTCCATACGCTTATTCTTAAGCATCTGTTGGAATCCAAGCTCTCTTTCATTAGCCTCCTGACCCTTGAAGCCCGCTGCCTTTTTCTGTCTTTCAAGGCTTTCTTTACGGCGTTCGTCTTCTCTCTGCTTATGATCGTCACGTTTTCTGTCTGCCCAGTCCTTAATATTCTTGATATTGCCGTATATCTCCTTATTCATATTAAGTCCTTCGTTCATTGCAGAGGCTGCTTCCTGATCCATAATACCTGTTATGGCAACGCCTATAGAACGTACGGAAGCTATACAGCCTACCATAAACACAAGCTTTATAAGGGTGTCCAGCGCAATGTCGGAAGCATAGCCGACGATATTGGAATTGGGATCCCTTATAGTCACAAAGCTTACCGAAGCGCTTGTATCCGAATTCATGACAACGCTTAATATCATCATCATTATATTAAGGGCAATTATCATACCTGCGCCCATACTCAGTCTGCCTATGAAGGTGCTGCGCCATTTGACAAAGCGCTCGCCGTCGTCAAGAGGCATTGTAGACACAAAGAACGGTGAAACTATGTATAAAACTATAAGCTCCATTACACGCTTTATAAATACACCCGACAAACTGATAAGGTTCCATATAAGGACAATAGCGCCTATGAAGCCTACAAAAAGATCTACATCTCTTGCATTGAATGTAACTCCCTTGCCCTTCAGGAAGCCCTGTATATTGTCAAAGCTGCTCCAGAACATGGGAGTATTCGACAGCTTCTGCGCAAGAGCCGTTACTACCTCAGGCTTGTTTTGAGCCACTATAGGCGACTTTACAGTCATCATAAAAAGGCTGTCTGTAATTGATGTGGTCACGCCGTTTCCCGATGTAGCCTTGTACAACGAACTCATACATATTGTAGTAAGCTGTATAAGTCCATAGCATAAAGCCGGCATTACAAGAAATGATACAGCAGCCGTAAAAAACTGTGTAAGCACCCTGCCTACGCTTTTTCTGCTGTCGAAATTAAAATCAAATGTTGAGCGCATTACCGCTACTATTGTAAATATAAAGCAAAGCACAATGCTAAGCATGGTAATGTACCAAAAGGCTTTATTGACTGCCGGCATATTCATGAGAAGATCCACTATATTGCCTTTTTGATTGTCAATATTGACATTATTCACTCCCGAGAAGGAATATACCATCTGTTCTATGGTATAAACTACCGATAAGAGAAGGGCGTAAAGCTTATAGAATATCAAAGCCAGAAATTCTCTTATCATGTCTACCACATACTTAAGAATACTGTCCCATACAACAGAAAACACAGGAGCGATAACATTAGAAAAAAGCCAGGTAAGCGCCTTTGTAATGCCGCCCATTATCCAATTTGCAATTTTATCAAATATTCCTAAGAATACGATTTCATTCATACCTGACACGCTCTCTTAAAACATTTTGATACATCTGTTATTTTATAGTAGGAAGTTTTACTGAACCGCTCTTGCTTTTCTTAACGCTCATTATACTGTCAACATTCTGTACAAATGACATAATAATGCCAAAGGCTTCTGAAGGAGTCATTCCTCCTGCATCTGATATTATCTTATTTACAATATCTCCCAGCTTTTCAAAGCCATAGGATATTATTACAACACTATAGAGTCTTGTAAGATAACCGAGCATATAGTTTTTACCGCTGTACACCACATTGTTTTCCAAAAAGAACGGCAATATCATAGTGTATATTCGCACAGACAACAAAATACCTATCGCTCCGAAGCATGTGCCTATAAAATAATCCTTCCATCTCTGAAAGCGGGCGCCGCCGTCAAGAGGAGACATTGCTACAAAAAACGGTGCCGTTACATATGCCACAACTATCGAAAGCACTCTCTGCACAAGAGCTATTGCTGCGCCCAGCATATACTTCAGCACAAATATAACGCACACCGCCGCCGACAGATAGTCTATTTTCCATGCAACAATCGTTTTATTAACATCTTCCGGGTCGTAGTATTTGAGCTTTCCCGAATAAAAGCCCTTTACTTTTGCCCATGCATTTTTCCAATAGTCTTCGGATACCTCTTTGCCCTTGCTGCCTTTGACGGTACTGGTTATATTGTTTATAAGATTTCCAACAATGGAATCCTCCATTGCATCTCCCGTCCTTACAGCATTGATGGCCGAGGCGGCAAATATGGCATTTGACAGTCTTACATTTTCAGTTGAACCCATTGAATAGTTCATGGCGGTCTGGGTGCCGGTTATAAGTATATTGCTTAAGCTAAGAGTACAATAAGCAACGATCTGCACTACCATAAACATAAGAATTGTGCCTGCTGCCTGACGCATAACGTCTCCTACGCTCTGACCCGTATCGTCCAGATGTGACATACTCCTTATAACTGCCGCTATAAGGAAAACGATACACAATACAAGACTCAATAGCCATATGGACCAGAACACCGTTTTAACCTGAGGTATCCTTAGTATTATATTGGAAAGATAATCCTTGCCTTTTTCTGCACCTAAGGAATATGACAGCTTTTCTGCACCCGAAAGGGAGTAGAAAACCGTCTGGCAAACATCTACGACCTTAAGTATCGCAACATATACCAGGTTTAATATAATAAACCATTGAGCTATCAAAAAAGAAAATAATATCTGAAGCTGTACCATAAGAAGCTTAATTATTACGTCAGCTATTATTTCGATAAAAGGCTGTAGGATATTATCTCTTATCCACTCTATGAAATTAAAGGCAAAGGGGGCAATATACAAAAGGCCCATAATATCACCTCGTTAAAATCATATTTATCTTACTGAGAATTTTCTTGAATTAAATGCTACAAATCCTGCAATTGCTGCAATAAGCACGATAAAGAGTACTATGGTACCTACGCCTGCGGCGCCTATGTGTCTTTTTATCCTGGCATCATAGGTGGTCTCGTTCTGAGCGGCATCTCTTGCCACTATAGTGTACTTTCCGACACCTCTTACAGTAAATGAGCCGCCGTTTTCCGTAAGCACCTCTCCGTCATCTTTTCCCCTGTACAGTATGATGGTAACATCGTCATCTGAACAGCTTACCGTAAATTCGTTGCCTTCAGACACGTTTTTTTCATCAAGTCCGCTGAATTCCAATACGGGAGCGGTCCTGTCCACAAGTATTTCGCTTTGGAGCGTAGGAAGGTCATCTCCGCCCTCCATAGTTATTGAATAGCTGCCGTCAAGAGGCATTGTAAGAGTTGAGATACCGCCTGACGCCGCTCTGTCGGCAAGGCGTGATATTATCTCTATACCGTTTGCATAATCCTGCATACGCTTAGCGTCCTCAGCGCTTATCTCTGTAGTTTCTTCCGTTTCCTCTTCGACTTCTCCATTGCTTCCGAGAGATACATCATTGTCGGTATTTTCCCTTTCTTCAGCTTCCTCGTCAGCATTATTGCCATTTGCTGAAGTATATGTACCCTTGTAGTCTGAATATTCTATAGCTGTTATAAGGTACCCCTTTGGCACCGTATATTCCTCAGTCATATTTACGGCTCTGTTGTACAGATCAAAGTTGAGCTGAGCGCTGCTGCCTGTCATATTGCTTAAATTAACAGTATAGCTGCCGTTTTCGGTTATTTTGCCTTCTGAAAAATCGTAATCCTCTCCATTGCTGTCTTTGACAGAAGCAGTAACTCCGCTTGGCAGCTCCATAGAAAGTCCGTCGTTTGAAAACATTCCCGGAGGCATATTCATATATATAACATCATTTCCAAGCATATAGGCAAAACGGTTTTTGTCCATATCAAATGTATAGTCTGCGTCCTCTGAAACGTCCGACATCGCTGTGCCGTTATCTGTCTTTCTACCGGATGAGCCTACTTCCTCAGGCATTTCCGAAGCGTCGATGCCCTGCTGTATTCTGAAGCTGTATTTCGCATTTAATTTTCTTGTGCCAAAATTATCCGTAATGCTCAGAGAATAACTGCCCGGTTCGTTTATGTAAGTTCTGTTGCCGAAGGGTATATCCGTTCCGTCTTTTTTCATTTCAACAGTCATATTGGCAGGTACATCTATATAAACTCTTCCTCCTGTAATATCTCCGTTAGACGTATTTGTGTAGAAGGAATCGCCGGAAGAAAATTCTTCCTTATATATTTTGGCGTCCTCATTATATGTTTCGTTAAGGTTATCCTTTTCAGCAGTACTTTCCTCCTGAGAGGTATCAGGCTGTGATATTGAGGAAACTCCTCTGCTTACTGCATTTCCCGCATTGCTTACGGCATTTCCTACGTTACTTACGGCATTTCCTACTCTTGACGCTTGAGAACTTATGCCCGAGCTTACCGAAGATACGGCAGAAGATACCGCAGAGCTTATACTGTTTGCCGCATTCTGTACTGCCGAAGGCTCGGGTGCAGCTATTTTGAAATTGACAGTAGCCTTATATACCATTTCAAAATTATCTGCTACGCCATAATTTTTGGCATATACGTTAAGCGAATAATTTCCGGGCTGTGTAACCGTCTTGTTTCTTTCAAGAGAGGAGCTCTGTCCATTTTTGTATAACTCATATCCTACATTGGGCGGAAAATCAAATACCGCATACTTTACTTCCTGATTGTTTTCCGATACTGAGGAATAAAAGCGCTTATAGTTAGGGAATCTGTATATATACATACCCTTGCTCTCGCTGTCCTCCTCCACAACAGGCACGCAAAAGGCTTCTGGACAATTATACTTGCTGTTGTATACATTGGCAACAGGCGTTCCCATTATTCTGAAAACAAAAAGCGTACTTGTATTTTCCCCGCTCTTAATATCGGGAGAAGTAATGTGCAATGTATAATAACCTGTTTCGTATAACGGCTCTTCATCGTTGAATTTTGCGATCCTGCCATCACACCTGAGCTCAGTTTCAAGCCCCTGAGGGAGATCCAGTATGACCGCATCATATGTTCTGCCATTATTCGGTACGGTAGAAACAAACTGTCTGCCGCCTGCAAAGGTCTCGGTATACATACCCAGCTTATTATCAAATCTTTCCTCAGGTGCCTGATTATCCGCCGTGTAAACTGCGGATACAGATGTAAAAGTCATTATAATACTGAAAATCAGAGCACAAAGCCTATATTGTTTTTTCATCGTTTTCCGCCTCCATATCTGCTGCTTCTTTACCGCCGCTGTAATATGCAGCACCAAAACGGCTGTTTATCTCATTTCTGTTAAAAAACTTTTTTATCCATGTTTTTTCGACTACGTAATATATTATTCCTATTCCGACAATAAGAGTAACAACAACATATATCTTACTGCCAAATGTGTATTTGTAAAATGTCTCGTATTCTGACACGAACACAGGTATGCATGAAATAAGATTAAAAAGGCTGTGCACTATGGCAGAAGGAATAATACTGTCATAATACATATAAAGACAGCCCATAAAAAATCCTATGACCGCAGCATATATGCTCCATATTACATTAAAGTGCATCAGTCCGAATAAAAGCGTTGCGGCTATAAGTCCGTTAAAGGGACCAAGCTTGTTACAAAGCCTTCTCTGAAATATTCCTCTGAAAAATATTTCCTCAAGCACGGGAGTGACCACAGCCATTACAAAAAGCGTTATATATATATTGCCGCTGAACATTACAGTATAGCTTCCGGCATAGCTGTCGGTAAGCCTCTGGGGCAGCAGATTGAGAACTCCGCTTATTGTAAAATTGAGACCTACCCCAAGAAGCATAAGCAAAAATATACTTTTTTTATTAATATCTGGCAGCTTCAGTCCCAATGCTTCTCTGAAATCTATGCCTCTTTTCTTTTCCCTTTTTCTTGCTGAATTTATTGTAAAAGCAAGAGCAAGAGCCGTTGTCGCAGCAACGCTGAGACCATAGGGGGAAAAGACCATCGTAAATACGAAATAATACAAAACATAGAGCAGTATATAACCCAAAATCGCAATATATACATTTTTTTCGGTATTTTTATTGTAATATCTGCTCTCAGCTGTTTTCCCAGTCATCGTCATCTATACTTTCCCAGTCGTCATTATCTGTGTTTTCCCAATCGTCGTTGTCTGTATTTCCCCAGATGCCGCCGTCTGTGTTTTCCCAGTCGTCATCGTCTGTATTTTCCCAGTCGTCGTTATCTGTATTTTCCCAGTCATCGCTTGCAGAAGTTTCCCAATCGTCGTTGGTGTTTTCTTCTGCGCTCTCTGACGCAGATGCCGCCTTATCATTGTCCTTGTCGGCTTTTCTTTCTGCAAGTCTGTCTTTCATACCATTAAGGGGAAGGCTGTTTATTTTGCCTTTTCTCACAAGTATTATAAAGAGCACAAGGAGTATCAATATAAGAACAAGTACGGCAATAAGTATAAACTTTAAAACAGAACCGCCTTTGGCGCCAAGCGTAAATTCGTAGCTGCTTGAATTACCTGCCATATCCGTTGCGGTAAGTGTATACTTGCCGTTTCCTTCAATGCTTGCACGACCGTCTGTAAATGTAATATCACTTTCATTGCCCTCGCTGTCTGTAAGAGTAAATACCGCTTCGGGATCTGTACAGGACGCCGTTATGCTTTGCTCTTTGGTCTTCATATTCTTGCCAAGACCTTCAAATCCCACAACGGGAGCTACCCTGTCCAGTATGACCGTTGCAGAGAGCACAGGCATTCCTCTTTGTCCCTGAAGAATAAAGTCGTATTCTCCGTCAAGAGGCATTTCAAACACATTTGAAGGTGTACTTATCTGATGATTTATGACGTCCATGTTTTTTACATAGTCCTTATCATCTGCGCCTACATACATACCGTAATAATCACCATACTGAGCGACAGCTATGTAATAGCCCTCCGGCGTTACAAATCTGTCCATACTGTTGGTGCTGTAGTATATTATGTCAAAGGAAACGGTTGTTTCCTCATCGCTGCCCGTATCTGTAACCGTCAGCTCATAATGTCCGTCTTCATTGAGTTCGGAGCTGAAATCCATTTCCTCTCCGTTTCTCGTAAGTTTTGTCTCCACACCGGCAGGTATGTTTATAAGAACATCGTAATTTGATACCATACCGTCGGGAATACTCATGTAAAATTCCGTATTGCCGGCCTTGAAGGAGTACATACCCATATCCTTGTTATAGCTGTTTTCAACATTGTACTTAACAGAGGAATCGAATTCTATATCCTTTTCATCTATCTGAGGAACAGCTGATGATACGGAATCCATATCCTGCGCTCCCTCAATATCCGAAAACTGCAAAGCGCCTTCTATGGCAGGTGATCTATCCACACCCTCCTGTATTCTGAAGGTATATCTGGCTGTCTTAACATCATCGCCGTCTATATCTGTTACAAGAAGAGAGTAGCTGCCTACTTCGTTTATGTATGTCTTGTTTTCAAATGAAACGGGAAGTCCGTCTTTTGTCATGGATACGGTCATATTGTATGGTATATCGATATATACATTACCGCCTACTATCCCGTCCTCCGGCGTATTTGTATAAAAGGAATCGCCTGAGCTGAATGTTTCAGAATAAAGCTCTGCGCTTTCAAAATAGGTCTCTGAAAGATAGTCGTTTATAATTTCGTTATTGTCTGAACCGATACCGAATCTGTTTGTTATATTGCTTAAGCCGCCGCTTATCGAGCTGCCGACAGAGCCTAATGAACTTCTGGTGGAATCGGCAGCAGAGCTTACTGAACCTACGGCTGAGCCTATAGAACCTGCGGCTGAGCCTACCGAACTGCCTATAGAGCCTGCGGCTGAGCTTACTGCGCTGCCTATAGAGCCTGCGGTCGTACTGCCTGAAGAGCTTGAACCGCTTCTGTTGCCGCCTGATGAGGTACCGCCTGATAAAGACGAACCGCTGTTCTCTTCTGAACCTATGCTGAAGCTCAGCACGGTTTCGTAATAGGCTTCATATCCGCCTTCCTGAGCATAGCTTGAGCCATATACTCTCAGATTATAATTACCTGCTTCGCTGTATGTCTGGTTATTTACAAGGCTTATTTTTTGACCGTTCCTTAAAAATGAATAGCCCATATTTCTGGGTATCACAAATTTGGCATTATCCACATTTTCTCCATAAGCGGAAACATTGGTCAGAAATGACTTGTAGTTAGGCAGCGTGTATTTATACATACCGCCTTCATAATCGGATATGGCAGCAGTACAGCTTACTACAGGGTATCTGTATACGACTGACGGAGTCCTGTTCATAGGAGCGCCGCTTATTCTGAAGGTGAACACGCCAATAAGAGGCTCATCTGTCCCGGACGGTGCAGAAAGCCTCAGTATGTAATAACCCTTGCCATATATAAGTGACTTATTTTTAAAGTCTACTTTATTTCCTTCATATTCAAGATCCACATTAATTATTCCTAAGGGCATATCAAAATAAACGGCATCGCTTACAACGGCACCATTTGGGATCGATGAAAGAAACTCAATGCCTTCTCCCAGCTTTTCATTATAGAAGCCCGATTCCTTATCATATGTTTCCTCAAGATCTCCAACATCGGCAGGTCTTCCGATATTGTTGGTAATACTGTTTGCCGCTGACTGCAAAAGCCCGGAAACAGGATCCGCTCCATACACGTTAAAGCTGAGCAATGTAATTATCATACATAACACAAAGGCTTTTATTCTTAATTTATACATCATATATCCCTCCGGAAATTTCGCATATCTTTCTATCTACATTATACCACATATGCCCTTTAAACGACGTGTTGTTTGTGCCGTCAGCTTTACCGTTTACGTCATTAAAATACCGTTTTATCCATATATTTGCAAATTGATATATGTCCCATTGTAACAGCTTTCGACACCGCATACCGTTTACTCATCGTTGCTATTTTTTCGCTTCGGCAAATTTATAGGCAAATGCTCGATTTAAGTAAGCAAAAGAAAAAGAGACTGCCGTCAAATGTCATTTATATCGACATTTGTCAACAGTCTCAAATTTTTTGAATAAATATTAATTCACCTTAGAGGATTTGGCATATTCAACAGCTCTTGTCTCTCTTATAAGATTGACCTTAATATTGCCGGGATATTCAAGTTCATTCTCTATCTTCTTTGCAATATCTCTTGCCATCAGTACCAAACCGTCGTCAGATACCTTTTCAGGTATTATCATAACCCGCAATTCACGACCTGCCTGAATTGCGAAAGATTTTTCAACTCCATTAAATGAGTCTGCAATAGCTTCAAGGGATTGCAGTCTCTTAATATATGATTCAAGAGTCTCTCTTCTGGCTCCGGGTCTAGCAGCCGAAATAGCGTCTGCCGCCTGTACCAATACTGCAATAATACTTTCCGGTTCAACATCACCGTGATGTGCTTCTACAGCATTAATTACAATAGGTGACTCCTTATATTTTCTACATAATGAAGCACCAAGTTCAATGTGAGTTCCCTCAACGTCATGGTCAACTGACTTGCCTATGTCATGCAACAGGCCTGCTCTCTTTGCCAATGTTACATCAACGCCCAGCTCAGCTGCCATGATACCGCATAAATGCGATACCTCAATAGAATGCTGCAATACATTCTGTCCATAACTTGTTCTGAATTTCATCTTACCTAAAAGACGGATCAATTCAGGATGAAGTCCGTGTACTCCGGTTTCAAAGGTAGCATTGTCGCCTGCCTCCTTAATGGAAGCCTCAACTTCATTCTTAGCCTTTTCAACCATCTCTTCAATTCTTCCCGGATGGACACGTCCGTCAATAATAAGTTTTTCAAGAGCGATCCTGGCAATTTCTCTCTTCATTGCGCCAAAGCCTGAAAGTATAACGGCTTCGGGAGTATCATCAATGATAAAGTTAATGCCGGTAAGCTGCTCAAGTGTTCTGATATTTCTGCCCTCACGGCCAATGATCCTGCCCTTCATTTCGTCGTTAGGCAAATTTACTACAGAAACGGTGGTTTCTGCTACATAATCTGATGCACAGCGCTGGATAGCATCGGCTATAATTTCCTTTGCATTCTTGTCCGCCTCTGCCTTAGCAGCGGCTTCCATATCCTTGATCAACACAGCAACCTCATGCTGGACCTCGTCTCTTACAGATTCTACTATGTACTCCTTAGCCTGTTCCACAGTAAGACCTGATATTCTTTCAAGCTCTGCCAGCTGCTTTTGCTTAAGGGCTTCGGCTTCCTTCCTCTGAGCCTCTGCGGCTTCAAGTCTGGATGCAAGCTGTTCCTCCTTTTTCTCCAGAGAAGCTGTTTTCTTATCGATAGCATCTTCCTTCTGGGTAATACGTTTTTCAAGGCGCTGTACCTCATTTTTCCTGTCTCTGCATTCCTTTTCCACATCATTCTTTATCTTAATGGCTTCTTCTTTAGCTTCTACAAGAATTTCCTTCTTATCGGCCTCAGCAGTTTTCTTGGCCTCAAGCTTTATATTTTCGGCCTCTCGCTCGGCGGAGCCTATTTCCGCCTCAGCAAATTTTTTCCTTAAGGCCTTACCTATAAAGATACCTATTATCAAAGAAATAATAACGGAAGCAAAGACTATACATAACCATATGATCGGGGTTAAAGTACTCAGTCCGGACACCTCCTATTTAATTTTCAATGTTCACTTATCACCCAATAAAGTACCGGAATCGTTCCTCTTGCAGCATTAACAGGAACCATTCCGATAGCTTTATTTGCGTGTAAAAAATATATGTAATAATGCACGTATACATATATTTTTATATTTACGTTTTATATTTTATTACTTTTTCCCTAAAAAGTCAAGCATTATTGAAAATTACTGTTTATATACAGATATATACCTTTATCCGAACAGAGCCGGATTCGTCACTTTTGCTTTAAGTATCTCTGTTTTCCGTAAAAATCAATCGGACATCTCCTTGCTTATCTCATAATAATCATAACGAGATGTATTTATTGTTTTGTATTCGATTTTTTTGCCAAAACGCTCATCTATATTTCCGCATACGTTTTTAAGGTGGGAAATAATATTTTCATTTGACGAAACCGTGACCTTTGTATATATGGTAGATGCAAATATATCTATAATAATATTTTTTATACCGTCGCATACACAGCTGATATTTTTAATATGACCTGTACCCGAACAGTAAGGGCAGCTATGGAAAATATAGCGGCTAAGGGGCTTTCTCTTTTTCTGCCGTGTTATCTGTACAAGCCCAAGCTCGGTCATGCCTACTATATGGACCTTTACTCTGTCCTTTGCAAAGCATTCTGCCATATACTCCATAAGCCTTTCATTTTCAGCCTTATCCTTTACATTTATAAAATCTATTATTATCATTCCGTTTATATTTCTGAGCCTGAGCTGCCTTGCTATTTCCTCGCAGGCAGTCATATTTATATGTGACGGCGCCCTGCTTTCAGATGCCTTTCCGCTGTTTACATCTATTACCGTCATGGCTTCCGTTTCGTCTATTACGATATAACCTCCGTTTTTAAGCCATATCTTCCTGTTGAAAAGCTCATCTATCTGTGATTCTATTGAAAAATTCCTGAAAAGAGGGATCGCACCCTCATAAAGCAAAACGTTTTTATACCTTGACTTAAGCTCATTGTAGGCTGAAGCTTCATTTACGGTAATCGTGCAGTCCTCGTCAGCCATATCCTTAATGGCTCTGTCAAGAGGTGAATATTCCCTGTATATAAGAGCGGGAGCCTTTGTATATCCGCCCTTTTCGATTATAGAGCGCAGCTTGTCATAAAGCTTTTCAAGCTCTTCTTCTATATCCTCCTCCGATGCATTTTCGGCAGATGTCCTTATAATGGGCGCTATACCGTCATGGCAGTATTTATCACCTATTTTTCTGAGTCTTTGCCTTGTATCGCTGTCTGTGATCTTTGAGGAATCGCCTGTCTGCTCCTGTCCCTTTATCATTACGGAATATTTCCCTGCTATGCTCAGGGCACCTGTTGCCACAGCGCACTTTTCGTCATAGGCCTCCTTTATTATCTGTACCGTCACCTGTCTGCCGGGTTTAAGGCTTTTTATATCCTCTGTTTCCCTGCTGTCGTTCATCTGCAAGAAAACAGGCTTTTCCTCTCCTATATCCACAAAGGCAATGCCGGAGGGCAATATTTTCTCCACCCTGCCGACATATATATTATCAGCCAATACTCTTTCATTTCTGTCCTGTAATATAAGCTCTGCAAGTCGGCCGTTTTCCACAAGGGCAGTTCTGTAAAGCTCAGAAAAAGCGTCTACATAAATTCTTCCTCCGGACATAAGGGCAGCAGCACTCCTTCCTCCTCTGTATAGAGAGTTCCTCTCAGTATGTCTATCCTTACCATATCAGGGCTTTCGCCCATAAGCGAATATATATATTCCAAAAGCACCTCAGGCTTTAGATTGCCCTGACTTCCTGTTGCTATATTGCAGTTGAATTCCGTTACATCTCCTGTGTTGTCAACGCATATGCTTCTTATGAGCGGTCTTATATCAACTGTTTTTGTTTTCTTTTTTACGGTCCTTTCTATATATATTTCCTTTTTTTCAAGTACTTTATTTATAATTTCATCAAAATTATCATATTTTTTATAAAGCGTAATGCAATAATCTGCATAAGCCACCGCAGCGGCACAGCTTGCAGTTCTGAATTCCAGCTCTATAACCTGTAATACGGATATGCCTTCGGGAAGATTTTCATTGAGCCTGTTTTTTATTTCATCACGATCCATTCTTTGCGTCAGCTGTATATCAACGATCTCTCCCACGCTTGACATACCTAAGGGCAAGGGTATTGCAAATGTTATGAGCTGATGAGGATTATATCCCCATGAATAGCCTATGGGAAGCTTTGCCCTCTTCATTGTCCTTTGAAGGAATTTAAGCAGATCCAGATGCCCTATGAATATCATTCTGTCAGTCTTTGAAAACTCCAGTCTGTACTTTATATTGTTATTCAAAGCACACACCTCCTCCGAAGGAAGCTGCACCGCAATGGGCGCACTTTTTACGGCAGTTAGGCGTCACCTGTCCTGCC
The DNA here is from genome assembly GCA_947589405.1 of uncultured Clostridia bacterium. Lineage (GTDB taxonomy): Bacteria > Bacillota > Clostridia > Lachnospirales > CAG-274 > CANPXH01. The sequence goes on from CANQBT010000023.1 coordinate 18,994, forward strand.
CTTGCCCTCTCCATTTCATCGATAAAGAACTGCTTGCTTATACCTATTGAAATATGATCCCAAGGCAGTATTTCATCATAGCTTCTCTCTCTGTTGGCATAAAATTCCTTTGAACACCCTGTATCTTCAAAGGCTTGAAGCCATGCGTCATAATTGAAAAACTCTGACCAGCTGTCAAACTTAGCGCCAAGCTCCCACGCCCTTACTATGACCTTAGACAGACGCCTGTCTCCCCTTGCAAGCACGCCTTCAAGAGAGCTGAGCTCAGGCTCGTGGTAATTATACTTCACCTGTTTTCTGGTCATATTGTGCTTTACAAATCTCTGCTTTCTCACAAATTCATCTACAGTAGACTGAGCCGTCCATTGGAAGGGAGTAAAGGGCTTGGGTACAAAGCAGGCTGAGCTTACGGTAACGGATATTGGTCTGCCCTTTCTTTCCTCCTTTGGTATCTCGAAAAACTTGTCCAGAATAGCATCTGAAAGATGTACTATACCCATAAGATCCTCATCGGTCTCGGTAGGAAGTCCTGTCATAAAGTACAGCTTCACCCTTGTCCAACCTCCGTCAAATGCCAGCTTACAGCCGTCCAATATTTCCTTCTCGGTTATTCCCTTATTTATAACATCTCTGAGCCTTTGTGTACCGGCCTCAGGCGCAAATGTCAGTCCCGACTTTCTCACAGCCCGTACCTTCTCCATAAGCTCAAGGGAAAAAGCATCTATTCTCAAGGACGGCAGAGATATGCTTACCTTATCCTCTGCATATCTGTCTATAAGCTCTCCTGCCAATTCCTTAAATCCTCTGTAATCTCCTGTTGATAGGCTTATAAGGCTTATTTCCTCATGTCCCGAATTTTCTATAAGCGAATCCGCCAGCTTCAGAAGTCTGTCGGTACTCTTTTCTCTCACGGGTCTGTATACATAGCCTGCCTGACAGAAGCGGCAGCCCCTTATACACCCTCTGAAAACCTCCAAAGTGACTCTGTCGTGTACCGTTTCTATAAGCGGCACAAGCTGTTTGTCGGGATAAAACGCCTTGTCCATATCCTTTACTATTACCTTCTTTATTACCGAAGGCGCCTTTTTGTTATTGGGTCTGAATGAATAAATGGTACCGTCCTCATTGTATTCTACATCATAGTACTTAGGTATGTATATACCTTCAACACCAAGTGCCTTTTCAAAAAAGTCCTCTTTGGTACCGCCGTTTTTCTTATTTTCCTTATACAGGTCCAAAAGCCTGTCATAGCTTACTTCTCCCTCGCCTATATAGAACATATCTATAATATCAGCCAAAGGCTCGGGATTGTAGGCGCAGGGACCTCCCGCAATAATAATCGGATCCTCTTCGATCCTGTCCCTTGACCATATGGGTATACCTGCCAGATCCAGCATATTTACTATATTCGTATAGCTCATTTCATATTGCAGCGTAAAGCCTACAAAATCAAATTTCTTTAGCTCATCTCCTGTTTCCAGAGCAAAAAGCGGCATTTTCATTTCTCTCATTTTTTGCTCCATATCATGCCATGGAGCAAACACTCTTTCGCAATAGGTATCTTCCCTTCTGTTGAGGAAGTAATAGAGTATCTGAAGGCCCAGATGGCTCATGCCTACCTCATATACGTCGGGAAAACAGAAGGCAAACCTTATATCTGTGTCCTCAGGCTTCTTTATTACCATATTGATCTCATTTCCTATGTATCTTGCAGGCTTTTCCACCTGAAGCAAAATTTCCTTTAACATTTTATCCTCCGAATCACAAATTACTTATTTATTATCATATCTCAAATTTGACAGAATATCAACTAAATTATGATTAATACCCTGTTTTTCTATAAAACGCCTTAGTGTGTCCTCTGTTATTTCGGCGATTATATCGTCATATCTTACATCGATAAGAGTGTAGTAGTCTATGCCAAGACGGTACACTATACTTTTAATGTCCGTATTGCTGTCAGCCGCAATTTTTCTGCATCTGTATATGTTTCTCCCTTTGGCTATAAGCGTTCTGTACAGATAGTAGGCGGCAGCCTGTTCATATTTTCTACTTTCCTTTATAATATATACCGCCGCAAGCAAAAGAGAGGGATTGTAATTAAGAAGCACCATCTGCATAAAACCAAGAATAATAAATGTGATACAGAATATATAGCTTACATTTGCGATAAGCTTTCCTGCCCTTAGAGTGCCGCACATATATCCGCCTATATACAGAAGAAGTCTGCTTCCGTCAAGAGGATATACCGGCATAAGATTAAATATGCCTATAAGAATATTTGCAGCTCCCGTAAAGCTGCTTCCGAACACTATCCCCAACACAATATTGAACAGAGGAGGTATGCCTATTACAACAGACCTTTTTGCAAGCTCTATCGTTTCAAGCCCCTGTATATCGGCTCTGAGTCCCGTCGGCATAAACACTATTCCCTTTACATTTCCTCCGTATTCTTTGGCAAGGGCAATATGAATCAGCTCGTGTACAGCCATAAAGAAATATGCAATAAAAAATTGCTCTAAATATCTTAGAGCAATCATAAGTAATATTAAAATAAAAAAGGAGGGTCTGAATTTAATATAAAATCTGTCCATAATATCTCCATGCTATCCCAGATATTCAGAGGGATCCAAATATTTTCCCTCATACATTATCTCATAGTGCAGATGGGGTCCCGTAGCCTGACCTGTGCTTCCTGTATATGCCAATACTTCTCCCTGCTTTATTTTACCGCCCTTCTGCGCCGTTACGCTGCTGAGATGAGCATAGAGTATTTCATAGCCGTCATAGGTCCTGTATTTTATCCACCAGCCGTAGCTGTCCGAATAGGCGCTGTCCGTTACCGTACCGCTTTTTACTGCCTTTGCGGGAGTCCCTGTGGGAACTCCTATATCAAGTCCCTTGTGGTTCTCATTTTTACCTGTTATCGGATTTACCCTTGAACCGAATACATCTGTCACAACGCCGTTGTCAATAGGCGGCGTCCATTCTTCGCTAGGGAGAT
>CANQBT010000024.1 GCA_947589405.1 uncultured Clostridia bacterium
GCTGTTATTGTCATTTACGCTAACCAGCTGAACATGACCATCTGTAATGATCATAATGGAATTAGGAGAGATCTTGGCGCCCATACCGCCGCCGCCTGAGCTTTTGCCGTTTTTATTATCTCTCTTGTCGCTTGAACCTGAGCCCATGCCAAAAGATACATCCACAAGAGGTACGATCGTGACCTTACCCATGACGATAGGCTCTCCCACAACCGTTTTTGTGGATATGAAATTTTCAAGCTTGTTAAGCATTGCTTCCAGATTTTCATTAAAAGTACTCATTATTTTTCACCTCTCAGATAGTCTATTATGATCGGCCTCACCGGCTTTCTCAATATATATATGATAACAGGGACCGCCAGCTTCAAAAGGCATGTCCTTCCTGACAGCTCGATACTGCCCTCAAGCCTTTTTTCTTCAAAATCCCCGCTCAGATATATCCTGCCGGGTATAATGTACTCTGCCGCTGCGGTAAGCCCCAGTATTTTTCCTGTTAAAGAAGGGTCCTCAAATCCAATTATACCATTAATCTCCAAAACTTTAAAGCCCATATTTTTAAATAATTTTGACCCAAGCTTTATGGTTTCCGTGATCATAGCTTTAATATCATATTTTTCTGAAAATTCTTTTGCGGTATCTATATATGACCTGATGTCCTCAACAAATTCTCTTATTCTGCGAAGCTTTTCATTAAGGCGGTTTTTGATACCAATAAGCTTTTCTCTTATCTTCTCGACAAAGCCTTTTCGTACTGTATCTGCCATGCTTTCTTCGCCCATATGCTCGTCTGCAAGGTCCTTTGCCGTATCAATATCATCGTCATTGACTTCTGTACTTTCTTCCGCAAACTCTGTTTCTGTTTTCTCTTCATGGATAGGCTCTTCCTCTTTAAGCTGCTGAGCAAGCACAGGTTCTTCTTTCTCTTTCTTTTTATTTACGATGGAAGAGAAGGGATATTTCAATATAATATTGCTGTCCTCGCCGTTGTATATATACTCAGCCCTTACAAGGCCGAATATCCAGCTTATATATCCCTTTACGTCTATGTTATTTTCCTTAGCGGCAGATGCATTATACCTGAAAGGAGAAATAAGCGTCAGGAATATAATAAGCAGAAGAATACCCAGTATTATACCTATTATTATCAATATTATTTTAAGAATTGTAAGTATAATGCCAAGCATAGCTTATCCCTTCTATACACATCTGCTGTTGTAATATTCCTTCATACCCTTTAGGTCGTCATGCTCTGTAAGCCATTCCTCTATCAGAAGTGCCATCATTTTGCGTGCAGCGCTCCAACCTCTTGAAACTGCAATTATCCCATAGTCCTTATCTGCATTTGAGGACTTAAATACATGAGTGGACGCAGCTATTTCAAAAAGATCTCTTCCCTTAGGATCGACATATATTATATAGGCATTGAATACCTCTTTGCCCTTGAGTATCGTTTCTTTGGTTTTTTCAATATCGCTGTATCCGCCGTCTATAAAAATGTTTTTGTAATATCTCATAAATATCACTCCACATTCACATATTCAAACTCTGCATAGCTTCCTGTATTCCTACCATTGTTATTTACTGCAAAAATACCGATCTTGCCGCCTACCCAGCTTTTTCTGGATACGTTATACATAACGTCATTGCCTACTTTTACAAAATCCATACCGTTTTCGCTTATATATGATAAAATTATGCCCGGATATTCCATAGTAAGCCTTAAATACAACTCATTGCCCTTTACATCAACGCTGCCGCCTGTTATCTCCTCTGTGTCAATATCCTTTTCAAGCTCATAGCTTACCTGTCTTGCCCTGCCGTTTTCAACTATTATGCCATAATAGCTGCCGCCTGTTATAACAAGACCGCAGGCTTCATTTTTATCAAGATGCATATTGACCTTGACGGTAACTGTAAAATTAGGTCTGTTCATAAGCTGACACATAACGTTGGCTGCATCGGATATATTTTTGCCTTCATAGGGCAGAGCAAACAGCTTTATGCTGTGACCTGTCAGCTCATAGAAGCTGTCCTGCACATGAGCCTGGAACTGCCATTGCATACCAAGCCTGTCACCTGTGAAATCATCGCTGTCAACAGGAGCAATTATATTGCTTTTACAGCCCTTTGGCTTGTCATATTCAAGCACAGGCTCGCCTATAAAGTCTTTGTTCGTGTCAACGCCCATTTCTATCCAGTCATCATCTGTCCAGCGTGCAGGCTGAAGATGTGTCACTCTGCCGTATGCTTCAAGGTCCTGAAAATGTATGAACCAGCTTTCTCCGTCAGGCGTATCCACAAGACCTCCCTGGTGAGGTCCGTTTATGGGACTGTCCCCCTGATGCAGCACGACTCTGTGCTCATAGGGTCCGTATATATTCCTGCTTCTTGCCACCATCTGCCAGCCTGTCTGTACACCGCCTGCGGGAGCAAAAATATAGTAATAGCCATTTCTCTTGTAAAGCTTGGGACCTTCTATCGTAGGGTGATTTATCCTTCCGTCAAACACAAGTACGCCATCGTCCAAAAGTCTTGTTCCGTCAGGCGACATTTTGTGAATAAAGAGCTTGCTTTTATAACCTATCCTGCTCTTTGCAACACCCCTTATAAGATATGCCTGTCCGTCATCGTCCCAAAGAGGACAGGTATCTATCCAGCCCTTTGACTTGGCTATACACACGGTATCGTTCCATTTGCCAAAGGGATCATCGGTATTTGCCATAAATATACCCTCGTCTGGATCGCCGAAATATACCCAAAATTTATTGTCGTGATACCTTATTGACGGCGCCCATACGCCCATACCATGCTTTGGCGTGTCATAATTATCTATCGGCATTTTGTTTACGGCATAGCTTATCGTTTCCCAATTCACAAGATCTGTTGAATGAAGAACAGGCACTCCCGGAAAATATGTGAAGGAGCTTGCTACCATAAAGAAATCCTTGCCAACTCTTATAACATCGGGATCGGAATAATCTGTAAAAAGTATAGGGTTTTTATATCTGCCGTTTCCAATATCGGCTATCCATTTGCCTTTTATGTTTTTATACATAATATTCAGTCCTTATCTATTTCGTCGACCTTATCTCTTGTCATAAGGTCATATACCGCCTGTTTTACGTTCTTGCCGTTGTACAATACATTGTTTATCTCATTTGTTATAGGCATTTCGATACCGTATTTTTTTGATAGATCATAGGCAGCCTTTGCATTTATAACGCCTTCTACCACCATATGTACCTCGTCAAGGGCTTCCTGCAATGTCTTGCCCTGTCCGAGAAGCATGCCTGCCCTTCTGTTGCGGCTGTGCATACTTGTGCATGTAACTATGAGATCGCCTATGCCCGTAAGACCTGCAAAGGTTTCCTTTTTACCGCCCATAGCAACGCCAAGCCTTGTTATTTCCGCAAGACCTCTTGTCATAAGAGCAGCCTTTGTATTGTCGCCGAAGCCGCAGCCGTCTGCCGTACCTGCCGCAAGGGCTATAAGGTTCTTAAGAGCGCCGCCAAGCTCTACCCCTATAACGTCTGTATTCGTATACACTCTGAACATAGGCGACATAAAGGTATCCTGTATCTCATGAGCAGCGTTTATATCCTCAGAAGCTGCAACTATTGTGGTCGCCATATCCTTGCCTACCTCTTCGGCATGAGAGGGTCCCGAGAGCACAGCCGTTCTGCATTGAGGTATCTCCTCTTTTATGACCTGTGAAAGTCTTAAGAGAGTACCCTCCTCAAGTCCCTTTGCCACATTTACAACTATTTCATTTTCCTTTACATATTTGGAAAATCTCTTTGCCATATTTCTCACAAATTTAGAAGGGGTGGAAAACACAAGCATGTCAGCCCATGTCACGTCCTCGTCATTACATGTGACTGTAATATCCTCGTCTATTCTGACTCCCGGCAGAAATTCCTTGTTTTCCCTGTCGGCAAGTATAGCTTGGGCTTCCTCCTCCTTGAAGGACCAGAGTATAACATTGTTTCCTGCTCTTTTCAGCTGTACGGCAAGGGCTGTGCCCCAGCTGCCTGAGCCTATTACCGCAACTGTTTTCATAGCAACACCTCTATTTCTTATCAACTCCGAATTTTCTTTCTGTGCCGTTTATAAGTCTTTGTATATTTGTCCTGTGCTTTATAAACGCAAGTATACACAGCACAAAAAGCAATATGACAGCTTCATTGCCGCATTCCAGTTTGTTTCTGAAAATAAATACAAACACGGGATACATAAGCGCCATAGACAGAGAACCTACGGAAATATATCTGTTGGTCATAAATATACAAAAGCCTATTACATATGTGATAAGCGCAATTTTTATATCTACACAGTACATAAGTCCCAATGTACAGGCAATGCCCTTTCCTCCTCTGAAGCCCAGATAAAAGGGAAAGTTATGTCCCAGTACTGCGCCTAAGCCGCCGTATATGCCGGGCAGATAGCTTGTGCCGCTTAAAAAGCTGCCGTTTCCCTTGAATATAAGAGCGCATATATAGTAGGCGGCAGTCACCTTTATAAGATCAAACAGGAAAACTATTGCTCCTGCTTTTTTTCCAAGTATTCTGGTAGCGTTTGTTGTGCCTGCATTGCCGCTGCCGTAATCTCTTATGTCGATATGTCCTACAAACCTGCCTACAAAATAGGCGGACTGTATACAGCCAAAGGCATAGCCTATTATCAAGCATATAATTCTGAACATTGCCCTATTCCTTTCTGTTTCGTGCAATAAAGTGTATCGGTGTTCCTGCAAAGCCAAAGGCTTCTCTGAGCTGATTTTCTATATATCTCTGATATGAGAAATGAAGAAGCTCCGTATTGTTTACAAAAAGCACAAATGTCGGAGGCTTTACGGAGACCTGAGTCATATAGTATATTCTCAGCTGACGGCCCTTTTCGGCAGGAGGCTGATTCATAGCCATAGCCTCTATGAGCACATCGTTAAGTACTCCCGTAGGTATTCTCCTTATATTGTTTTCATGCACCATTATAATAAGCTCGAAAAGCTTTGTGACCCTCTGACCCGTAAGGGCTGATATAAAAAGGCGTGGAGCATATGAAAGATACTTGAACTCTGCGTCTATATCCTTCATAAACTTGTTCATCGTGTGGTTGTCCTTTTCTATCTTGTCCCACTTGTTGACAACGATTATAACAGCCTTACCTGCTTCATGGGCAATACCTGCCACCTTCTTATCCTGCTCTGTAATGCCCTCCTCTGCGTTTATCATCATAATACACACATCTGAGCGCTCAACGGCTGCCACAGCTCTCACAATAGAGTACCGCTCTATATTTTCCTTTATTTTAGACTTTCTGCGTATACCGGCAGTATCTATGAACACATATTTCTGTCCCTGATACTCATATTCGGAATCGATGGCATCTCTTGTAGTGCCTGCAACATCGCTTACTATTACTCTTTCCTCGCCTAATATCCTGTTTATAAGAGAGGATTTGCCTACATTTGGCTTGCCTATAACGGCGACCCTTATGGCGTCCTCTTCATCATCATTACCGCTATTTTCGGGAAAATGCTTTATAACCTCGTCCAGCATATCGCCTAAGCCTATCATCTGTCCTGCGCTTACGCCAAAGGGCTCCCCCAGACCAAGAGCATAGAATTCATACACGTCCATACCGTATTTGGCAAGATCGTCCATTTTATTAACAGCCAGCACAATAGGCTTGCCTGATTTTCTCAGTATATTTGCCACCTGCATATCTGCGTCTGTCATGCCTGTCCTTACGTCTGTAAGGAAAATAATAACATCTGCCGACTGTATGGCTATCTCAGCCTGAGAATACATATTTTTAAGCATCATATCGTCGCTTTCAGGCTCCAGACCGCCTGTGTCAATAAGTGTAAAGCTGCGGTCAAGCCATTCTGCGTCAGCATATATCCTATCTCTTGTAACGCCGGGAGTATCCTCTACTATGGATATCCTCTCTCCTGCTATTCTGTTAAAAAGGGTGGACTTTCCCACATTGGGGCGTCCTACTATAGCAACAATGGGTTTAGCCATTTTATATATCCTCCGTATCTAAAATCTGTTCAAGCATTTTACCGCCGTCACAGCTCATTGGGATCACTTCAACATTCAGTTCTCTTTCTATATCCTTTATATCCACATCGTCAAGCAGCACCGTTTCATCAGCTCTCAGACAGTTTTCGGGAATGAAAAGCACTCTTCCCAGATCCCTGCCCTTCAACTGTGAAATAATATCCCTTCCTGTCAAAAGACCGCTTACGGTTATGGTATTGCCAAAAAAATTATTTTCTACAGCTATTGTATTTATTTTTGTATTACTGTATTTTTTCATTATATCACAGCTCAGAGAATAAATAAAGTCATAGGCGATCTTTCCTGTAGCAAGTGTAATATTTCTTTTGACATTATCTGCCTTAATTGTGTTAAGCTTATTATAAAATTCTTTTTTTGTCAACGTTATCATGCCTACTCCGTTTTCAAGCTGAGGATAGCCCTCGTAATGCTCTTCATCGGGAAGAGGCATTCCCGCTCCCAAATAAAACTCATCGCTTAAAAAGCAAAAACGGGTGCCGTATTTATCATAAAGCTTTTTCTGCCATTTCTCCACCTGTTCTATTACTTTAATACAGCCCTCTCTGTCAAAAAGCTTTATATCGCAAAGCCCCTCTCTGTACTTGGTCATGCCGAAGGGCACTATTGACATGCTTCTTGCTGTCGGTATAAAGCTTGAAAGCTCTTCAATGCTTTTGTCAAGGTACTTTCCGTCGTTTATATCTCTGCACAGCACTATCTGAAAGTTCATCTCAATATGATTATCATAAAGCTGACCGATATAGTCCATAAGATTATCGGAATTGGGATTTTTAAGCATAAATCTCCTCAGCTCTTTATCCGTAGTGTGTACCGAAATATTTATGGGAGATAAATGATAGAATATTATCCTGTCTATATCCTCCTGCTTCATATTGGTAAGCGTGACATAATTGCCCTGCAAAAATGAAAGCCGACTGTCGTCATCTTTAAAATACAATGTTTCTCTCATGCCCTTAGGAAGCTGATCGATAAAACAGAATATACATTTATTGGAGCAGCTTTTTGCCCTGTCCATAAGTCCTGTTTCAAATACTATGCCCAGATCCTCATATTCCTCCTTATCTATTTCAAGGAGCCATTCTTCACCGTCGGGCTTTTGTATCCCCACCTCTATATATTCGCTTTGTATCATATACCGGTAGTCAAATACGTCCTTTATGGGCTTATTGTCTATATCCGCAAGTATATCTCCCGGCTCTATGCCCAGTTCATCGGCTATAGAGCCCTTTTCTACCTTTATTATAACATTGCTCATGGCTTTCCCTCTGTTATGTCTGCATTTACATTATCTCTCTCCAAGCTTCAATGCAGGATATGCATTAAGGCTCATATCCGCAATATTGCCCTTTACAAATTCATAATATCCTGCTGAGCCTATCATAGCCGCATTGTCTGTACAGAGTATAGGCGCAGGAACGCAAAATTCTATGCCCCTTGCCTTACAGTTTTCCTCCATTTCCGCTCTAAGCTGTGAATTGGCTGAAACTCCTCCTGCAAGAGCAAGCTTTTTGATACCCAGACTTTCACAAGCTCTCATTGCCTTTTCCACAAGCACGTCCACAACAGACTGCTGGAAGCTTGCAGCCACATTGGCAGGAACTATTTCTTCACCTGTCATCTTAGCCTTGTTAAGATAGTTGAGAACAGCGGATTTAAGTCCGCTGAAGCTGAAATCATAGCTTCCGCTCTCAAGAGTGACTCTTGGAAAGGCTATGGCATCAGGATCCCCTTCCTTAGCAAGCCTGTCTATATGCGGACCTCCGGGATAAGGCAGACCCAATACTCTTGCCACCTTGTCCATAGCTTCGCCTGCTGCGTCATCTCTTGTATGACCGAGTATATCAAAGCCGTCATAGTCCTTTATATGCACAATATGTGTATGTCCTCCGCTTACCACAACGCACACAAAGGGAGGCGCCCAATTCTTGTTCTGTATATAGTTGGCAGCAATATGACCTTCTATATGGTGTACGGGAACAAGGGGTTTATTAAGTGCAAAGGCAAGAGCCTTTGCTTCCGAAAGACCTACAAGAAGTGCGCCTACAAGTCCCGGTCCGTATGTCACGGCTATAGCGTCTATATCTTCCTTTTTTACTCCCGCTTCCTCCAAAGCGCCGTCTATTACCCGATCTATAGCTTCTATATGCTTTCTTGAAGCTATTTCAGGCACTACGCCGCCGTATATTTTGTGAGTCGCTATCTGTGAGGATATTATGTTGGACAACACCTCTCTGCCGTTTCTGACAACAGCGGCTGCCGTTTCGTCACAGGAGCTTTCTATTGCAAGTATCAATACATCTTTTTCCATTTCGTTCACCTTTGTTGTTTTAGAGCTTCCCTATCGTAAGCCGTTCCTTCATAAACAAGAATCAATTCCGCTATCAATCTTCAAACAACAGCGTTACATTTTTCCTATCGGTACCCACATGGGTATTCCTGAAATATTTTCTGGCATTTCCTATAAATTCCTGAGGAAAAGGCATAGAGGGAGAAAAATGTGTGAGCCACATTTCCTTTACATTGCCCCTTGACGCAAGCATTCCCGCTTCGGAATAGAGCATATGCTTGTATTCCTTAGCCTTTTGGAGCTTGTTTTCCTCGCCATACATACCCTCGCATATGAACAGGTCTGAACCCTGTATGAAATTGGGTATACCGTCTACAGGTCTGGAATCGGTGATATAGGACACTCTGAGGCCCTTTCTTTCATCGCCCAGCACCATATCCGATGTGTATATTTTGCCTTCGTATTCAACGCTTTCCTGCTTCTGGAGTATGGACCAAAGCTTCATTGGGATATTGAGAGCCTTAGCCTTTTCCACATTGAATTTCCCCGCTCTTTTTACATCTATCCTATAGCCATAGCATGGTATTTTGTGATTAAGCCTACAGGCGGATATATTGAATATACCTACCTCCATATTATCCCAAGGCTCTATTTCATCTATAATGACATCAAAGGGAAGCTCAGGGCATATTGTCTTAAGGCCGTCGTACACCCTTGCAAGACCCGGAGGCCCCATTAATACAACAGGCTCTCTTCTGTCTGAATTGCCTATCGTAAGCAAAAGTCCCGGCAGTCCCGAAATATGGTCGGCATGGTAGTGGGTAAAGCATATCACATCTATATTTTTAAAACCCCAGCCCATCTGCTTCATAGTGGGTGCCTTCGCCGCAGTCTATTACAAGCATACGCCCTTCAAGGCGCAGCATAAGCGAAGTAAGAAATCTGTTGGGTAAGGGCATCATACCGCCTGTTCCCAGCAGCGCAACGTCAAGCATATACATTCTCCTTTTAAAAAAGGGCTTTGCAAGCCCTTTTTTATTACTTATTTACTTTCGGTATCAGCGCTCATATTAGGCGCCTTGTTTCCGTATATCTCACTTTTCTTAACAGGTATTCTTATTCCTGTTAGTGCCGAACTCCACAACAACTACCTGGTCGTTTATTTCTGTAACCTTGCCATAGAAGCCTGAAGATGTCATGACATCATCGCCTACCTTAATGGATTCCTGCATTGTCTTGAGCTCTTTTTCTCTCTTCTTTGAAGGTCTGATAGCAAAGAAATAGAATATTGCTACAAGAGCAAGTATATAAAGAATAAGACCCATAGTGCCAAAACCTCCTCCGCTTGTTCTCTGGGCTGCCTGTGTTACGGCCTCTGCTGCCTGACCTGCTGCCTGAGCAGCCTGAGTCACAGCTTCACCTGCGCCCGATTCCATTACCACAGAAGGAACCGTATCTAATAAACTCAGCAATAAACTCATTTTATTATCTCCTTACAATTATATTTATTATATCATTATATTAAATTATCGTCGGATAGTCAAGCAATTTAGTAAAAATATGGAATAATTGCACAAAATAAAGGGCTGCCTTAGGCAACCCTTTTATTTCAACATATTACTTCAAAATACCGTCAACGATCGCCAGAATACCATCGCTTGCAGCCTGTACCTTAGCTCCAACAGCCTCCTCACTCTTGTCGGAAGAGCCGAAGTAAACCTTTATCTTAGGCTCGGTACCGCTTGGACGTATGCAGAACCATGTGCCGTTGTCCAGTACGAAGTAGAGAACATTGCTCTTTGGCAGACCGCTCTTGCTTTCCTCACCTGTTACGACATTTACTATCTTGTCGATAGAGTAATCTCTTGTTTCGATGACCTTAGCGCCTGCGACCTCCTTTGGCGGATCAGCTCTTAATGTATCCATTATCTTCTTTATCTGAGCGGCTCCGTCAAGACCCTTAAGCTCTATGGAAGTGATCGTTTCCTTATAATAGCCATACTTCTTGTAAAGCTCTACAAGTCCGTCATAAAGGCTCATACCTCTTGTCTTATAGTAAGCAGCCATTTCGCATATCATCATTGTAGCAAAGCAAGCGTCCTTATCTCTTGCATAAGTACCTGCAAGACAGCCATAGCTTTCCTCAAATCCGAACATATACTCATAGCTTCCGTCAGCCTCGAATTCCTTTATCTTCTCGCCTATATATTTAAAGCCTGTAAGCACATCAAAGTACTTCATACCGTACTCAGCACATATAGCCTTTGTCAGATCGGTAGAAACGATAGTGGAAACAACTGCGCCGTTAGACGGAAGTATGCCCTTAGCCTTTTTCTGTGAAAGTATATACTCGCATATAAGAGCGCCTGTCATATTGCCTGTAAGCACCATATATTCACCGTCAGTCTTCTTTACAACTGCGCCTACTCTGTCGGCATCCGGATCGGTACCCACTATAATGTCTGCGTCGACCTTCTTGGCAAGCTCCATAGCCAAATCGAAAACAGCCTTGTTCTCAGGATTGGGATAACCGACTGTAGGGAAGCTTCCGTCAGGCTTTTCCTGCTGAGGAACTACGTATACATTCTTGAATCCCGCCTTTGCCAAAGCACGTCTGACAGGCTTGTTGCCTGAGCCGTGAAGAGGAGTGTAAACGATCTTAAGATCAGTATTGTCAATAATTTCCTGATTAACTATCTGAGCAGTCACAGCATCAAGATAAGCTATATCAAGCTCAGGACCTACATACTGTATCATACCGCTGTTTACAGCCTCAGTAAGGTCTGCCTTCTTTATCATATTGAAATCTGTAACTGCGTTTACTTCCTTTATTATTTCGCCGTCTCTTGGGAATGGCACCTGCGCACCGTCCTCCCAATAAGCCTTATAGCCGTTGTACTCAGGGGGATTGTGGCTTGCTGTTATAACAACGCCGCCGGTACAGCCTAAATATCTTACGGCAAAGCTCAGCATGGGAACAGGTCTTAACTCATCAGAAAGATAAGCCTTTATACCGTTGCCTGCCAGAACTCTTGCAGTTATCTCTGCAAACTCAGGTGAATAATGACGTGAATCATATGCAATTACTACACCCTTCTTTACGGCAGCGTCGCCCTGCTTCTTTATGTAGTTGGCGAAGCCCTGAGTAGCCTTGCTTACGGTATAGATGTTCATTCTGTTAGTACCTGCGCCAAGTATACCTCTTAAGCCGCCGGTACCGAATTCCAGATTCTTATAGAATCTTTCCTCGATTTCCTTGGCATCGTTTTCGATGCTCTTTAATTCAGCCTTTGTATCCTCATCAAAATAAGGATCCGTACACCATTTTTTGTATTCTTCCATAAAACCCATAATTTTTTTCTCCTTTCTTATGTTAAATAGCTATCTATATTATATAAAAAATTGACAGGTATTACAAGTATAAAAATAAATTTCCTGATAATTTTTTATATACCGCAAGCAAAATATTTTATTTTATTGTATAATATGCATAATTTTTGCCGTATTTTGCATACTGTCACAAAAGCGCAGTCAAAAGAATAATATGTTAATGTAATATTCGGGAGGTAAGTTGATGTATTACAATGTAAGTGAAAGAGATCTTCAGAGCTGTGTCTTCGGCAAGGGCTGGCCTGTTTACAGAAATATAAGCATAAAGCAAATGACAGACAGTATTTCCGACATGGTTGAAAATGCAAGAGATGAGAACGCCGACAATAACGAAGGGGTAATGAGAAACACAGGCGGCAGCATAAACAACGGCATAAACAGAGATATGGCAGGGAATGCCAACGGCTCTATGGACAGCCCCACAGACAGCTCCATGCCTCAGGACACACGTCCACGATATGACAGTATGAACGGCTTGTCAGATCCACAGATAAGTATGAAGCATTCAAACATTCCTCAAAAAGATACCGAGCTTATGAAACAGCTGTATACTGCCCTTAACGCCATACTTTCTCCTATTGTTGAGGAGGTCGTTGACAAATATGAATATATGGGAAGTCCCATATACGATGAAGATGGTGTGGACAGAGAAACTGTCGCCCAGATAATAAGCAAGGTCCTTGACAAGGCAGAAGAAATGATTGATGACGCTCAGGAAATAAGCCTTGAGATACAGGAAATGAACTTGTGGAACAGAAGCAATCTTCTCAACAGCGTTGTAGAAGCTCTTGTTTTAAATGAAATATTTGCAGTACGCAGACCAAAATATAGAAGAATACAGGGCAATTACGTATATGAAAAAGGAAAATATGCAGGCATAAGAGAACAATAAAATAGGGAGACATCTTCCATTTTAATGCACTCCGGGGGAATCGAACCCCCATTTCTCAGTCCGGAGCCGAGCGTTTTATCCATTAGACTAGGAGTGCAGAAATATATGCGGCATTAACTTATTCGTTCCGATCATATTCGGAAAAATATCAGTATTATGCCGCATTTTTTAATTGATAAGCCCATGCAATACAGATTTTCTAAAGACTTATAAAGCCTGCCATAGATCCTCTCTCATTTCCCATAAGCCTATGGCTGTAGAACATATCGGGATCGCACTTTGTGCATATCCTGCTGTTTTCTATATTATCCCTCAGAATGCCTGCTCTTACAAGTATTTCTTCATTTATGCCATGAAGGTCGATATAGTATTTTCCTTCATTTTCATCATCATTTCTTATAAAAGGAGTGCACCAATCAAAGGCATTTTCAAACTCATCGACCACAGGTCTGTCCACCTGGAAGCAGCATTTTCCTATAGCAGGTGCGATACCGCATATAATATCCCTTTTATCGCAGCCATAGTCGGAGACCATTTTGTATACCGTTTTTGCGCCTATTGAAAGCACGGTCCCTCTCCAACCGCTGTGAGTTATGGCTATTACCTTTTTGATCGGATCATAATAAAATATAAGCACACAGTCGGCGGAAAAGCCTGTAAGCACAACGTCGCTGCAATTTGTTATTATACCGTCATAGCCCTCTTCTTCCCTTTCCTTGAAGAGTCCCTTGCCTCTGTGGGCTTTTGTTACGTTTAATATCCTGTCCTTGTGTACCTGTCTTGTCCACACGGTATTTCTGCTGTCGCAGCCTATAGCAGAGCATATGCGCCTGTAGTTTTCAATTACATTTTCCTTCTTGTCCTCTCTCCAGCCAAGATTCATGCTTTCATAACAGCCTTCGGACACACCGCCCTTTCTTGTGGAAAAGCAATGTCTTATACCCTTTAATTTATCAAATACATAGTATTCTATATTTCCCTTTTTGATAAGCTCCATAATATCTAAAAAGCATTTTTTATATGCCTTATATCCTTTCCCAATATTTCTATAACGTCAAAGCGTATAGGCGAGCCGTCAAGGTGATTTTCCATTATGTAGAGCATAGCCGTTCTCTTTATCTGCCTTTGCTTAAAAGGAGTTACGGCTTCTCTTGGAAGTCCCTTTACATCGGAGTTTCTGTATTTTACCTCCGTAAACACAGTATACCCGCCCTTTCTGGCAATTATATCTATTTCACCTGTTTTTCTGGCATAGTTTGTTTCAAGTATCCTGTACAGCCGCAGCTGCAAATACCTTTTTGCGATCACTTCTCCCCTGTGACCCTTTTCCTTATTATTCATAAAACTTATGTGTAAAACTCCTTCTGTGTATATCGCACAAGCCATACTTCATTATGGCCTCCTCATGCTCTCTTGTGCCGTAGCCTGCATTTTTTTCAAAGCCGTAATATGGATATTGCCTTGAGTATTCCGTCATTATTCTGTCCCTTGTGACCTTAGCGATAATACTGGCAGCGGCTATGGATATGCTCTTGGCATCGCCCTTTATTATAGACTCCTGAGGTATATCCATATCCGGGATCGTAACTGCGTCTGCAAGCAAATACTCAGGCTTTACCTCCATATTTTCAACAGCGGCTCTCATAGCCTTATATGTAGCCTGTAAAATATTCATTTCGTCTATTTCAATATTGTTTGCCATGCCAACGCCTACGGCAACGGCTCTTTCCTTTATTATGTCAAAAAGCTCTTCTCTCTTTTTTGCGGAAAGCTGCTTACTGTCGTTGACACCTTCTATGCGGCAGCCCAAAGGAAGTATAACACAAGCGGCTACAACAGGGCCTGCATAGGGTCCCCTGCCTGCTTCGTCAATACCGCCTATAAGCTCTATGCCTTTTTCATTGTATTTTCTTTCATATACCGTAATGGCATCAAGCCTTTTCTGCTCCTTTTCATAAGCCTGTTTTCTCCTGAGCGCTGTGTTTACAAGCTTCTTTACACCGCTGCGCTCATCTGTTTTATATTGGCATATAAAGCCGTCATAGTCGGCGCTTTGCTCCAGTTCTTTTTTTATATCGGCTATAGATCTCATAAAAACATCACCAATCCAATTATATCATATTTCCATTTTTTTTCAATAACATAAGGCTAATTTTACGCATATCTTAAAATATAAATAATTGAGGTCGTGGTTTTTATGGAAGTAACCACCCAAATAGTACACGCCAGAGAAAAGGTCAGATGCACAAATGATAAATATAAAGGTCGAGGAGTCACAATAGCCTTTTTGGATACGGGAATATGCAATATATATGATTTTCAGAACAGGATACTATACTTCGGAGATTTCGTAAACAGCAAAAAAATACCCTATGACGACAACGGTCATGGCTGTCATGTAGCGGGAATAAGCAGCGGAAACGGAAAATATAAAGGGATAGCTCCCGAATCCAATATAGTAATGCTCAAGACCCTTAACGAAGAAGGCAAGGGAAATTCCGCAGATGTATTAAAGGGTATAAAGTGGATAGAGGAAAACTACAAAAGATACAATATAAGAATTGTAAATATGTCCATAGGCACAGGAGCAGAAACCAAAAACGATCCTCTGGTAGCCGCAGTAGAAAGGCTGTGGGAGCTTGGGATAACAGTTGTAACGGCAGCAGGCAACAACGGTCCTCGTCCCTATACAATATCCTCACCCGGCACAAGCCGCAAGGTCATAACCGTAGGGGCGTCAGATGAGGAAAATGATAAAAGCGGTAATTTTTCCGGGAGAGGTCCTACAAGAGAGCATATTATAAAGCCGGACATATTAGCTCCGGGAAATAATATATATTCCTGTCAATGCAACGGAAAATACAGAAGCCTGAGCGGAACATCAATGTCTACGCCTATAGTAAGCGGCGCTCTTGCTCTTCTTCTGGAAAAATATCCCGATATGTCCCCCGACGATGTTAAATATATGCTCAAGCTTTCGGCTACAAAGCTGAACTATCCTGCAAACCGACAGGGCTGGGGACTTCTTGATATAAAAAAATTACTGGAACAGGAGGCAGTTTATGTCAGACAGCTCAATTCATAACGACGGTATTTACGATATAGACACAGGCTTTGATGCCAAGCCCACGCCTGAAAAAAGCGATACTGTTTTTATAATACTTGTCCTTATGCTTATGCTGGTATAACGGCAATAAAAAAACGCCATTCATGGCGTATCAAGCGCGAGACGGGATTTGAACCCGCGGCCCTCGCCTTGGCAAGGCGATGCTCTACCACTGAGCCACTCGCGCACAAGCGGGTGAAGGGAGTCGAACCCTCGTCCTCAGCTTGGAAGGCTGATGTACTAGCCGTTGTACCACACCCGCATGGTGCCCAGAGACGGAATTGAACCGCCCACACGAGGATTTTCAGTCCTCTGCTCTACCAACTGAGCTATCTGGGCATATGTAATCAATTACAACACAAAATATTATAATATATGATAAGGCGTTTGTCAAGAAAAAATATAAAAAATCCCTCAGAAACAAGATATAAAAAATCCCTCAGAAACAAATGCGATATTTTAATTTTATGATATTATAAAAGTCATCTGTCTCCTACCGCTTATATGTCAAACCCATAAACCGGAAAAGTCCTTTTCGGATATATAAAAAAATCGGAAAAGTACACTTTTCCGATTTTTTTAGCTACGCCTAAATACATACATATTTTAGCATATAACATCTAAATATGCAAGTTTTTTGAATATTTTTTCCATAAAATCCCTTAATCGGAAAAGTGTACCTTTTCGGATAATGCCAATTAATTTGAACATAAGGAGGAAAGAAAATGAAGTTAAAGAAGCTTACTAGTATGCTGTTATCTGCCGCAATGGTAGTTACCTGTATTAACATTGGCTTTGCAGAGGAAGCCGTTATTGCCGATACAGAAGATAATACTGTAGTTGAAAATACAGAGGAAACGGAGCAGATCGGTACAGAGCAGTCTGAAATCATTGAAATACCGGAGGTGCGAACAAACGCTGAACAAGAGGAGGTCATGTACATTGACGATAATGAAAATACAGAGTCTATAGAAGATGCTGTTATTTCAGATGAAGAATATGAGGATTTAAATGCAACAACTTATACAGAAAATGGTTTTGAATTTTACATAACAAATAATAAAGCTTATATAGACTCATATGTCGGTACAGAAAAAGACGTAGTGATCCCGGAGTATTTAGGCGGTTGTCCCGTTATATCTGTATATGGTTTTGAAAAAAACACTAATATGGAAAGCGTATATATTCCCGGTTGTGTTGAAAAAATTTGTGCTTATGCTTTTCAAGATTGTTCCAATTTAAGAGAAGTAACTCTTAATGAAGGGTTGATTACATTGGACAGCGGCGCATTCAAAAGATGTATATCTCTCAAGGCAATTACTATCCCAAGTACGGTAACAACTATTGGGAGCGGATACAATCCTGTTTATAATACACATTCAGATGGTGTGTTTCAAGACTGCACATCTTTATCTGATGTAACCATAAATAACAGTTTTATACAGGTAATTATGTTTGAAGGCTGTACAAGCATAAAGAATCTTACCCTTCCACAAAATGTTACAGAAGTTGAAGCAAAAGCATTTAAAGATTGTACAGGTTTACAAACTCTCAATATATCAGGAAGCGGTAAAATAGGAAGTAACGCATTTAATGGCTGTATTGCGCTTCAGAGCGTAGATATAAGTAAAAGTAATATAAATGAAATAGGAGCTAATACATTTAATAATTGCAAAAGTCTTAGAACGGTAAGTTTGAATGATAGTTTATTATCTTTAGACGATTCTGCCTTTTTAAACTGTATTTCCCTTCAAGATATAACGATACCTGCTTCTGTAAATGAAGTTGGCGATAACTGTTTTTACGGATGTACAGGACTTACAAAGGCAACAGTAAACAATTCAACTATAGGTAATAGAATGTTTTATAACTGTAACAACCTTTTAAGCGTTGATGTTACTGAAAATCTTAAAACAATATCAAGTGAAGCATTTTCAGGCTGTAGCAATCTTATGTCAATACCTCTTGAAAAAAGCTCTGTGACAAATATAGGCAGTTCAGCATTCTACAACAGCGGACTTATAAATATAAGTATGCCGTCAAGCCTTATTAAAATTGATAACGCTGCATTTAAAAATTGCAAAAACATGAAAACTTTTTCGCTTAACGAAGGACTTATATCTTTAGGCGATAGTGCTTTTTATAATTGTACTGCTCTTCAAAGCATAAATATTCCAAGCACAATTATTAATATAGGCAGCTCTGTTTTTAGTGAATGTAAAGGCTTGACTTCTGTAAATTTAAAAAACAGTTCTGTTGGTTTAAATATGTTTTACAACTGCACAAGTCTTTCAAAAGTTACAATACCTGAAACTGTAAATATTATAGATAATAGGGCATTCTATGGCTGTTCCGCACTTAAGCTTGCTCAGTTTGAAGGTAATGCGCCTTTAACATTTGGTAGTAGTGTGTTTGGGAATTGCAATAAGGAATTTGAGATAAACTATCTGAATGGAAAAACAGGCTTTACTACTCCCGAATGGAATGGTTATCCCTGCTATCCTGTAAATTCATTTGAAGAAAAGCCTGTACCTAGCGTAAAGGTCGCACCGCCTTCATTTGTCGTAAAGGGAATATTCGGCGGAAGAAATGTTACATTTAATTGTGCCACAAAAGAGGCTACTATATATTATACAACGGCTAACCGTTCAAATTTGAATCTCAACGATCCACACGTAAAACCCGGTGAAACAGTTACATTTAACGCTTACTACGGTACTGTTTACGCAAGAGCCTATTACAACGGTCAATGGAGCAATCCTGCAAGGCTCATACTCAGAATACCGAAGGTAAACGATCCAACCATAACAAAGCTTTCAAACGGCAAGGTAAAGATAAAGACCACAACGCCAAGCTGTATAGTTTATTACACAACAGACGGTTCAGTTCCGTCAGCAAGCAACTATGCAGGAAAGTTCTGGACAAGTCACGATGTTAAGATACCTGCAGGCAAAACCGTAAAGGCTATTGCCGTAAGAAGCTGTTTCTCAGACAGTAATGTCACAACGACGAAGGTTTAAAAATTTATGATTAAAGGGAGTATCGGAGAATACTCCCTTTAATTTTTTTGGCATAGTAGAGTCGACCCTACTCACATATAGAAAAATCCTTACTTTAGAGCGACCCTTACACCATTTCAAACAATAAAATTGTTTGAAATGTTCAGCACTTTTGCTTTGCAAAAGCAAGCCTACGGCTTATCAGCACTTTCGGCAAGCCGAAAGCCGCTCTTACAGAGCGTCCGATAAATCTTTCGGTGCAATGCGGATAATTCTTCCGCTGCAATGTCCCCCTCCTCAGCACTTTTGCCAAAGGCAAAAGCAAACCTGCGGTTTGTCGGATAACTTTCCGATGCAAACCTCAGACGCTCAATAATAAAATGTAACATTTTATTATTGAACTAGGGGAGGCTATAGAGAGGAAGAGACACACCTATAATATTTGTTCACAAAAGTAAATAAAAAATGAACAAAAAATAAATATTGATATTTTGTATTGACAAAGGCGAAAAAAAGAGTTAAAGTATTTATTGGTTAGTGATGGCTAATTAAGTTGTTATTAGCTTACATGGTAAGCGTGAGCTAATATATACGCTTTTTGGAGGTGACTATTATGCCCTTGACAATGGCTTCTGTAGGAGAAAAAAATATCGTAAGAAAAATAATAGGTAAAGAAGAAATAAGACATTTCCTTGAAAGTTTGGGATTTGTAAACGGCAGCGAGGTAACGATAATAAATGAAATGGCAGGAAACGTTATTGTAAACATAAAGGATACACGAGTTGCCATAAGCAAAACTATGGCAAATAAAATTCTGGTATGAGCAGCTGATGAAGGTTCAGAGTAATATAAAAACCGTAATCTTTGTGATGTGGATTTTTGTTTATAATAAGGCTATGCAATAGGCTATAGTAGGCGTAATAAAAGCTTTTGCTTTGTACCCTTCCACCATTTCAAACAATAATAATCGTTTGAAATGGTCCCCCTTCCCTTACGCCCTAAAGGGCTAAGGGACGGCTTAAAAAGAGTAATAAACAAAAATATTGAAAACAATTTGAACGAGCAGTTAAGCACAATCTCTACGTTCAGCCTTACGCACCAAAATGCTAAGGGACGGCTAAGTTCATTAAACAAATATCCCCCACACATCAAAAACCATGTATAAATATCGGTTTTCTCCGATAGATATAAATATAACTATGAGGTGAGAAATGCTATGAAAACATTGAGAAACGCCGGAATAGGCGATACCGTCAGGGTAGTCAGGCTTGACGGCGCAGGCGCAGTAAAGAGAAGGATAATGGATATGGGTATCACAAGGGGTACGGAAGTATATGTGCGCAAGGTCGCACCCTTAGGCGATCCTGTAGAGGTAACGGTAAGGGGCTATGAGCTTAGTCTCAGAAAAGCAGACGCAGAAATGATAGTGGTAGAGTAATTTAAGATCGGAACGATGTTCCGATAAATTTTTAGACATAGGTTAGTTTAAGCTAATTTAATGAGCTAAGACTAACCAAAGAAAGGAGATATAAAATGGCAGTAACAATAGCGCTTGCCGGCAATCCCAATTCAGGCAAGACAACATTATTCAACGCATTGACAGGCTCCAATCAGTTTGTGGGAAACTGGCCCGGAGTTACTGTAGAAAAGAAAGAGGGTAAGCTGAAGGGTCACAAGGACGTAAGCATAATGGACCTTCCCGGCATATATTCCCTTTCTCCCTACACTCTTGAGGAGGTCGTGGCAAGAAATTATCTTATAAAGGAGCGTCCCGATGCAATACTGAATATTGTAGACGGCACAAATCTTGAAAGAAATCTATACCTTACCACTCAGCTTATGGAGCTGGGGATCCCTGTTGTGGTAGCGGTAAATATGAAGGATATACTTGACAAGACAGGGGATAAGCTGAATATAATCGGCTTGAGCAAGGCTCTTGGCGCTCAGGCAGTTGAAATATCGGCTCTTAAGGGCACGGGAATAAAGGAGGCTGCCGAAATGGCTATAAAGGCAGCAGGCAGCTCTCAGAAAGCTATGCATAAATTCAATGACGATGTGGAAAACGCTCTTGAAGAAATAGGGTCTAAGCTTACCGTATCTGAGCAACAGAAGCGCTTCTGTGCTGTCAAGGTATTTGAACGTGATGACAAAATAGGAGAAACAATAGGAAATATACCTAATGTGGAGAGTATTATAGAAGCCGTTGAGAAAAAGCTCGATGACGACAGCGAAAGCATTATTACAAACGAAAGATATGAGTATATCGGCAGTATAATAAAGGACTGCTATGTACATAAAAGCACCAAAAAGCTCAGTATTTCAGACAAAATAGACAGAATAGTCACAAACAGGTTTTTAGCACTTCCGATCTTTGCCATTGTTATGTTTATTGTCTATTATGTTTCAGTTACCACAGTAGGTACTATCGCCACAGACTGGGCTAATGACGGTGTATTTGGTGAAGGCTGGCATCTTTTCGGAACAGACATATGGATACCGGGTGTTCCTGCGATCATAGAGTCTGTTCTGGATGCCATAAGCTGTGCAGACTGGCTCAAGAGCCTTATACTTGACGGTATAGTTGCAGGTGTAGGCGCAGTACTGGGCTTTGTTCCCCAGATGCTCATACTCTTTATATTCCTTGCATTTTTGGAATCCTGCGGATATATGGCAAGAGTTGCCTTTATAATGGACAGGATATTCAGACGCTTTGGTCTTTCGGGCAAATCCTTCATACCTATGCTCATAGGTACGGGCTGCGGTGTTCCCGGCGTTATGGCTTCAAGGACCATCGAAAACGACAGGGACAGAAAAATGACGATAATGACTACCACATTCATACCCTGCGGCGCCAAGCTGCCTATAATCGCTCTTATAGCAGGCGCACTTTTCGGCGGTGCATGGTGGGTAGCCCCAAGCGCATATTTTGTGG
>CANQBT010000025.1 GCA_947589405.1 uncultured Clostridia bacterium
TTGCTGTTCTGACGGCAGACCTTCTATTTCCGTTACGGTGTCCGTATCTGTCAGCATAGTCACGCTGCCCTCTGTTTCAAGCATAGCCTTGTAGCTTACCTTTCTGTCGTTTACCTTTCTGCTCTCCATATTGATTATCTGTATGTTTATATCGGAAAGCATATCCTCTTGGGTACCGTCTATATTTATAAAATCACTTATGGGAGTTTCTCCTGCCATACTGTGCAGATTTTTGTCCTTACCCATGTACAGTACGTTTACTGTCATGTTTCCCTTGTAGCTAAGACGGTTTTCCTCAGGTCTTTTCATTTCGGGATATACATAGGCGTCTGTTTTAAGTATAAAATCTATGTCGGGCTTGCTGTCAGGCACAACAAGCTCTCCCTCTTGTATAAGCTGTGCTTTTTCTTTTCCTATCGTCTTGTCTGCTGTGATATTTTTATATGTTTTATCCATATACAAAACCTCCCTTACTAATATCAATATATTAATAAGGGAGAAAGATTAGACTTTTAAATTTAAATACATCCCAGAAGTCTGTTTGAAATCCCTATTACTCTGCAAAGAAGCTCCATTATTTTTATCTGCATTGTATTGAGCTTGTCCAGAATAACGTGAAGTGCGGAATAATCCTGACTGCTTTTGTAAAGCTCTATAGATGTTCTTGTATGAAATTCATTTTGATAATCCTCCAGAGCCGCAAGCATATTTTCTTTTTCCAAAACATAATTTCTGTACATATCTATACTTTCGCTTTCAAGTATAGTGCCGGACTGAGAATAGGCTGAAAGCCTTGTATTTATATTTTTTTCATTTTCTGCCGTAAGCTTTAGCATACTGTCTATTATTTCTTTGTTGGAATATACCGAGCTTATCATGGCATTTACATTTTCAGGTGAATATTTTGCTGTCATATCACATCTCCCTCTCTTTTATTTATGATAATATCATATCATATAATTATAAAGAAAATATTAAACTAAGGTTATATTTAAATGAAGTTTTGCTTAAAACAAAATAACAAAAACTCCAATAAAAGCAACGATAATATTGACAAAAGCTACAGGAAATATTAAAATATAACTAAATAATACATGAAGAAAGACAGGTATACCTGTATTAAATGAGGATATATATATGATAAGGAAAATATTGATAGCTCTTTCGGTTTCGGTTCTTGTGCTGAGCGGGTGCAGCAAAGCTGACGTAAAAACGGAAGCCCCTGCTGCCGAGCCTGCGACTGAGGATATAAATGAGAGCAGCAACGCTGTTCCGACTGAAAAAACAGATATTAAAATAGGAGTAACAAAAGGCTCAGGCTCTATAAGCATAGCCCATCTTCTGGAAAACAGCGCAGACGGTTCCGCCTATGAAAGCTATACGGCTGAAATATACGATGATCCCAATCAGCTTATGGGAGCGCTGGCAAAGGGCGATGTAAATGCTGCTATACTTCCGCCTGATAAGGCGGCTAAGCTATATAACGAATATGACTTTGACTGCTGCATTGCCGCTGTTTCCTCTACCTGTAATTATTACATACTGGAGAATACGGAGGGAAAGGACGAAACTGAGGACTTTGCCGATATTGACGGTAAGGAAATCATTATAAATGAAACGGATAAAATGGCGGAGCCTGTACTTGACAAGATCTCTGAAAACCGCAATATATCCCTTCAGTATAAGCATGTGGACTCAAATGAAGCGGTCATAAAGAGCCTTAACGAAACTCCGGGCGCCCTTGCTCTTTTGCAGGAGCCTTATTGTTCTCAGGCGGAGCTGGCAGGAAATAGTATTTCCGTGATTTTTGATCTGTATGACTACTGGCAGGAAGCGGCAGACTGTTCCCTTGCTACGAACTGTCTTGTTATACCAAGAAAGTTCATAGCCCAAAATAAGGAGATAGCCGACCTGTTCATAAAGGATTATGCGGCTTCTGTTTCAATTACAAGACACAATATGGAGGAAACGGCAAAGCTGACCGAAAAGTATTCTCTTTTTGACAGCAGCGAGGCAGTCAAAAGAGCAATACCCGGCTGCGGTATAGGTATAATAACAGGCGCCGATATGAGTTCTGAGCTTGGCAAGCTCTATGGGCTGCTCTATGAGCTGAGTATAGATTCCGTAGGGCGTGCTGTCCCCGATGACAATTTTTATTATCTGAACTGAGTTTATTTATAGCCTATATGGCGAGCTTAAAAAAATCCTGTTTTACAGGATTTTTTTTATACTTTACTTGTAAAATACAGTAAAATGATTTAAAATGAAGGTATAGATCTGTTCAGAGGAGGAAGCTATGAAAACGATTGAAAAAGCAAAGGTAATATCCAACAAATTTATAGACGGAAATATTTGCGATATGGTAATAGAATGCTCTCGTATTGCAAGAGAAGCGGTACCGGGACAGTTTGCAGAGGTATATCCCGACAACGGAGTAAATATACTGGCACGGCCTATAAGCATATGTGAGATAAACAGGATACAGGGAACGGTAAGGCTTGTGTTTCAGATAGTGGGAAAAGGCACAAAGCTTTTTTCACAGCTGAGATCGGGAGATACTGTAAGGGTACTGGGTCCCTGCGGCAAAGGCTATGAGCTTATTGAAGATGTGGAGAGCACGGCCCTGCTGGTAGGCGGAGGAATAGGCATACCTCCTCTTCTGGAAACCTGCAAGCAGCTTAACTGTAATAAAATAGCGGTGCTGGGCTATAGGTCAGGCTCATTTCTGGCAGACGAATTCAGAGAAGCGGGAGCTAAGGTATTTATTACAACAGACGATGGTTCACTTGGCTTTAAGGGAAATGTAGTAGAGCTTATTAAGGCGGAAAATATTTCTGCCGATATTATATACTCCTGCGGACCAAGAGTAATGCTCAATGCCCTTTCAGACTGGGCGGAGGAGAAGGACATAAGGTGCCTTGTGTCTATGGAGGAAAGAATGGCATGCGGTATAGGCGCTTGCGTAGGCTGTGCCATAGCGATAAAGGAGGGAGATGGCTTTACATATAAAAAGGTATGTAAAGACGGTCCCGTATTTGACAGCAGGGAGGTGTGCCGGTAGTGAATACTAATGTGGATATATGCGGTGTTAAGCTTAAAAATCCTGTTATGACGGCTTCGGGTACCTTCGGCAGCGGCAGGGAATTTTCAGAGCTTACGGATATTAATAAAATAGGCGCTGTGGTAGTAAAGGGTGTAGCTGCCGTTTCATGGCAGGGAAATCCTCCTCCGAGAATAGCTGAGGTATACGGCGGTATGCTCAATTCCGTAGGACTTCAGAATCCCGGTGTGGATCATTTCATAGAAGAGGACATACCGTTTTTAAGACAGTATGATACAAAGATAGTTGTAAATGTATGCGGACATACCATAGATCAGTACAGAGAAGTGGTCAAAAGGCTAAAGGGTCAGGATATAGACCTTCTGGAGCTGAATATATCCTGTCCCAATGTAGATGAAGGCGGAATGGCATTCGGTACAGACCCTGTTATGGTGGAAAGGGTCGTTTCTGAGGTGAAAAAGGAAGCGGACAGACCCCTTATAGTAAAGCTTAGCCCTAACGTGACCGATATTACGGCTACGGCAAAGGCTGCTGTATCGGGAGGAGCAGACGCACTCAGTCTTATAAACACTCTTACGGGCATGAAAATAGACGTACACAGAAGAGCGCCTGTTCTGTACAGGAAAATAGGCGGCATGAGCGGACCTGCCGTAAAGCCTATAGCCCTTAGAATGGTGTATGAGGTATGCAAATGCGTTGATGTGCCTGTAATAGGCATGGGCGGTATTTCAAACGGTGAGGACGCTCTTGAATTTATAATGGCAGGTGCAACAGCCGTTGCCATAGGTACGGCAAGCTTTGTAAATCCCAATGCGGCTGTTGATACGGTCAGAGGAATTGAAGAATATATGTCAAGATATGGCATTGAAGATATAAGTGAACTGAGAGGGATAATAGAATAGGAGGAAAAATATGAAGAGATCAAAATTTTTATTGATAGCAGTTCTTTCTGCTTCGATCATATTTACAGGCTGCGGTAAAAAAGCAGAGGAACCTTCCTCAGAGCAGGGCGTAGAAAGCAGCGAAACAGGTGACAGCGCCGTTACCGAAGTGGTAGAGGAGCTTGACGATCTTTCACAACAGCTTAAGCCTCTTGTAGACAGCGCTCTTCAGAAGGGTATTATAGATCAGTCAAGATATGACGAATTTGCTCATTATCTCAAAAGGATAAGCGATATTAAAATAAGTAAGGGCAGTTCTGACGCAGTCAAAAAGGAGCTTTCAAAAATAAAGGACGAGCTGGCGGTATTGGCTTCACAGGTCTCTGCTTCAAATGATGTAATAGACGCTCTTGTAAAGCCTGCCGAAGCCATAAAGACAAATGAAAGCGAGCAGGCTGTTCAGGAAACGTCCGCAGCCGATAACTCAGCTCAGGTCGATACAAAAGGACCGGCGACACTTAGGGAAAGGGTAAGCAAGTTTTCATCAGACTATATTTCTTTCCAGAACGAGTGTTCCAGAAGAGTAGATCTTGGCGAAATAGCTCAGGAGGATTATACAGAGCTTTTGAACTTAGGTATAAGACTTGTGGAGTTAAAGGAAAAAACAGATCTGGGACAGGTAAACGATGAGCTTGAAAACGAGCTTAACAGCCTTAAGGAAAGCGTGCATAGCTGTGCTGTAAAGGTAAAGTCAGAGCTTGCAGACACATTTGAATAAAAAGGCGTTGCAAAATTTATATACTGTGTTATAATTATACTATAAAAAAATAAATCGGAGGGAAAGCTATGAAGAAAAGATTAATTGCTGTATTACTGGCAGGTATTATAGCGGTAATGCCTACAGTAAGCATATGTGCTGAGGACACGCCTTCTGTTGAAAGCGATTCATCAGAGGATCCGTCAGGATCAGAAAAAACTGAGGATGAAACCGAAAAGGAAACAGAAAAAGAGCCTGAAACCGAGAAGGAAACAGAAAAGGCAACGGAGAAGGAAACAGAGAAGGCAACGGAGAAGGCAACCGAAAAGGTGACAGAAAAGACTTCTGAGACTACCACAAAGTCAAGCTCAAGTTCAAGCTCAAGCTCATCAAGCTCAGATAACGATATATCTGAAGACAGGGACATTGAAATAGACATAGACGAGGAAAAGAATCTCTATAACTATGTCAGCAAAAATTTCAATTCAAACGAATACGAATGGAGATCAAGCAACACATCTATCGTTACGGTTACGTCAAGAGGCGTTATTACAGGTCAGAAGAGAGGCTCTACGACCGTAAGGGCAACTGCCAGCGAAAAGGGCAGAGATTATGAATATATATTTAATGTATCAGTATCAGGCTCCAGCTCTTCATCAAGCAAGAGCAGCAGAGATGTAAACATTGACGTAGACGGTACAAAGAATCTCTATACCTATGTAGACGATGATTACGAGGCAAGAGATTATGAATGGAAGTCCAACAATTCCTGCGTATCGGTATCCGCAAAAGGCGTCATAACAGGCGTAAGAGAGGGTACGGCAAAGGTAACGGCTACTCTTGACGACGAGGATCTCAAGTATACATTTAACGTTACCGTAGGCGATGATGATAACTCCTCTTCATCTTCCAAAATAAAGGAAAAGACAAGCTGGGAGTTCTATTTAGGCACAAGCGATGAGGTCGACGTAAGCGATATACTTGAGGACGATCCCGATGACTACGATTGGGAGGTACGTGATGACGACGTTGCTGAGGTAGACGAAAGACGTGGTATTATAAGTGCTGTTGACGAAGGCAGTACAAGAGTAGAAGCAGAAGGCGATACAGATTATCGTTTTGATATAAAGGTAGACAAGGATTATACATTTGAAGAAATGTCCTTAAGCGGAAGCTCTTCAAAAAGCATTGATAAATTCCTTGATGATGACGTAGACGAATACGACTTCTCAAGCGACAGAAAAGAAGTGCTTACCGTAAACAATGACGGTGAAGTAAAGGGCGTTGCAAACGGCATAGCAACCGTACTCTGCGAGCACGAGGACGGAGAAGTAGTGCAGATACTTGTAACGGTATCAGGCATATCATCTTCAAAAACCACAACTACCACAGAAAAGACTACAGAAGCTGTTACCGTAGACGTATCTCTATTTAATACGAATACAAGTCCAAATCCTTATGTACCTACCACAACTGTTAAGTTCAATGATATTTCTCACAGAGCATGGGCAGTCGATGCTATCAATAATATGGCTTCTCACAGTATAATAGTAGGTACAGGTCAGAACAGATTCTCACCTGATGCAAATACAAAGAGATGTGATTTTGCAATAGTGCTTACTAAAATACTTGGCATTGACGGCGAGGTGGCTTCAAGCAACTATAGTGATGTTCCCTTCGGTTCATATTATGCAAATTATGTAGGCATTATATGTACAAAGAATATAGGCTCAGGCGTTAAGAACAACAAGTACAGACCTGACGATTATATCACAAGAGAGGATATTATGGTAATGACATATAAGGGTCTTGCCTCTAAGGGCGTTTCATTCAATACAGATACGGCTTGCCTTGACGCTTATAAGGACGCCATAGATATTTCAGCCGGAAACGAAGAAGCTATCGCAGCGCTTATAAACGGCGGCTATGTAACAGGAACCTCCGACGATACTCTTGAACCGGAAGCCAATATCACAAGAGCACAGATGGCTGTTCTTATGAATAACGTATATAATAAAATGTAAATAAATAAAGCTGCTGCATTAAGATCTTTAAAGATCATAACGCAGCAGCGTTTTTATATCCATATCATAATGTGTCTTGGCTTTTTTTGTTTACGATATAAATACCCAAGCATACCATAGCCAGAGATACAAGTGTCCGTATATTGAATATATCCTCTCCAAGCATTATTCCCGAGAATATAATGCCAAACACGGGATTGAGGAAGCAATATACAGAGATCTTTCCTACGGGATTGTACTTAAGAAGCTGCGCCCATAGAGTGAAGGCAAGAGATGAAAGTACTGCCAGATATATGAGCATGGTCAAAGCCTGCGGACTTGGTATACTGAGCCTTCCGCCAAATACAAGACCTATTGCAATAAGTATAAAGCCTCCAAGAGCAAGCTGATACCCTGTAGCCGTAACGCTGTCGGTCTTTCTTGTTACGAATTTGGTTATTACGGAGCCTGCGGCAAAACAGAAGGCAGCTATGAGTATGAAACCGTCTCCTCTGAACCTGAATGAAAAGTCAAAGCCCTGTTCAAAGCAGCAGAGCACAACACCGGCAAAGCCAAGAATACAGCCTACGGATTTCCTCATGTTTATCCTATCGTCCTTAAAGGCAAAATGCGCTATTATAACTGCAAAGAAATTGCCTATGCTGTTTAGTATAGAGCCCTTTACTCCCGTAAGGTATATAAGGGATAGGTAGAAAAAAATATACTCCAGAGTTGTCTGCACAAGTCCCAGCACCACAATGCCCTTTATTTCATCCTTTTTGGGATATATGAAGCTTTTGTGGACAATGCAGTTGAATATTATAACAAAAAGTCCTGCCATAAAAAATCTTATGCCGGCAAAAAGCAGCTTAACGGCTACAGAGCTTTCCGTTATGCCAAAAAGCTCATAGCCTATCTTAATGGCGGGTATGGCGCTGCCCCACAGAGCGGTTGCCGCAGCGGCAATTATAAGTATGTTCAGGGGTTTTGTAAAGAATTCCTTTTTCATGGCTGAGTAGTTCCTTCTCCGCCTGCATTTTGCAGTACGTTTACATTAAAGTAATAGGTGAGGAAGCCTCCGCTCAGGTCATCGTATATTCCTATATTGCTTTCTATTACCCATTTTCCGTCCTTCTTTATAAAGTCTATTGAAGAATCCTTTTCGTTTTTGGGAGTTATTCCTATCTGAGAATTAACTATCTTTTCAAGCTCTGCGTCCATGTCCATTTTATCATAGCTGTCGGGATTCTGCTTGTAAAGATTGGTAAACTGATATACAATATTGCTCAGAAGATTTTCCGTATCCAGATTGGTTATTTTAAGGCTTACCTTTGCAGTTTCGCCAAAATTCTCACTTCCCGTTATCTCAACGTTCAGATTTTGTGTAATGGCGTCAAAAAGCGCTTTATTAAGGGGATCACTTTCGTCATAAAGACCGCTGAGATATGGATATGTGTCGTTGGTAAGAGCATACATACCTTCAAAATCCTTATCTCGATAGCAGTTTATGAACTGATTCGTAATATCTATACATTCTTGGGGCGCCTTTTCCTTTCCGCAGCCTGCTGTCGGAATAAGTATGAGTACGCAAATAAGCAGCGCAAGTATTTTTTTCATATGTAACCTCCTGTGTAAAATAATATCTCAGATATAAGTATACCACACTTTTTATGTTTTTTATCACAAAATTTATTTATTTTAATACATTAATAGTGAGAGGGGGATAAAAAAACAGGAGGTAATCACTATGGGAATATTTGATTTTGCAACCAATACGGTTTCAGGAAACAACAATGTGAAGGACGAATGCATAATTGCCTTTAAGGTATATGACGCTTGCCGTCAGCAGGACTGTCTTGAAGAGTCAGTTCTGGGCGCATCAAGAGCTGCCGTAAGCACAAGCTATTGCGGCATAAGCGTTGAGGCAGGCGAGATCATTACTCCTCCGTCAAATGCCGCTGCCGTAAGCGTAGGCGAGGCAACAGTTGAAAGAGTGGTAATAGTCAGCAAGAACCCAAGTCCCTTCAGAGTAGGCTACTGGGATATTGACCTTAAATATGTGTTTGCATACACTCTTACCTTCAGGGATATTAACGGCAATGCTCTTTGTTTAGTTCCTGCCCAGAGTGTGTACAACAAGTCTGTCACACTTTTCGGTTCAGTTACGACAGAGTCATCTATATCCACAGATCTCCTTACTTCTACAGGCAACACCGTAGACGTAAATGCAGATCCCTTTGTATATGTTGAGTCAAAGGCCGTAGCTCTTAAGACTGAGCTTGTATACAATGGCTGCTGCTGTGACAACAATGATGCCGCAAATTATGTAGTTGTATCTATAGGCTTATTTACAATCATAAAGCTTTTCAGACTTGTAAATCTGCTTGTTGAATCAAAGGGCTTTTGTATTCCTGAGGAATGCGCAAATACAGGCAACCTTAACACATGCGACTACTTTGAATCTCTTGACTTTCCTATGGACGTTTTTGCACCGCCTCAGAAGAAGGAATTTTTGGCAGGCATCAGCAGCAATATCCCTGCCGATACTGACAACAATACCGACGACGGCTGCGGATGTGGCTGTGGCTGCGGTTGCAGAAGATAATTCTATAAAAAAATCCCCGATACCAAGTATCGGGGAATTGCTTTCTGTAAAGCTCTAAAATGGAAGTTAGAAAGGGTAGGGGGAGAACTTCATTAAAGAGCTTTAGGTAAAAGATCGATAAATCATTTATCAATCTAAAGGTATTATATAACATACATCATATAATGTAAATAGTTTTTTTGTAAAAAAAATTAGAACTTTTTACGACAAAAAGGGATAAAAAGCAACTAAAATTAATAATTTCTACAAAATCTGAAATATAATGCCGCTAAATGTGAATAAAACATGAATAATATAAACAAAATCATGCTTTACAGCAGTATACATATTATTCCTCCGCTGCCTTCGTTTATAATTTTTTCAAGACTTTCCTTGAATTTGAATTGTGTATCCTCAGGCAGACGCAAAAGCTTTGTATTGAGATCGTCGGTTATAAGCTCTTTAAGGGTCCTTCCGAATATACTGTAATCCCATATGGAGTCGGGATCGCTGCTGTATTGAGAATTCAAATAGTTTACAAGCTCCTTTGACTGCTCCTCAGAGCCTACTATAGGTGCGACGGCGGTCTTTATATTTGTCTTTATAAGGTGAATGCCGGGAGCCTCCGCCTTTATTTTGATGCCGTATCGGCTGCCCTGCTTGAGCACCTCAGGAGGCTCCAATGTCATATCCTCCACAGACGGCGTAACTATGCCGTAGCCCTTTTTGTTTACTTCGTCAAGGGCGTTCTTTATTTTGTCATATTCCTTCTTTGCCTCTGAGAGCAGCTTTATAGTGGATATAAGCTCGAATTCGCTGTTTATTTCGGTCCCTGTTGTTTCCGTCAGCACGTCATAAAACAGATCGTCATTCAAAAAAAGCTCTATAAATGCCGTACCCTTGCCAAGATCGATGTTTTCGGAATATATTTTCTTTACATTTTCGTTGGAATCAAGTACTTCAGCGCTTTGGGGCACATCTCTTATGCCCTTTATATTTTCTGCCATTTCCTTTACGGAATCGATAATGCTTTTTTTGATATGATAGCTGTTATCCATAGCCTCAAGCCATTTTGGTATTACAATATCCACTTCCCCAAGAGGAAAGGCATAAAGCGCTTCGGACAGTATATTTTTAATGTCCTCAGCAGTCATATCCCTACAGTTTACGGCAAGCACGGGAGCATTATATTTTTTTTCCATTTGGGCTTTTATTTCCTGTGTATTTTCTGAAGAAGGGTCGGCGGAATTAAGTATTATTACAAAGGGCTTCCCGGTATCCTTCACTTCCTTTATAATAGCCGCTTCGCTGTTTATGTAATTTTCTCTGGGAATATCGGCGATGCTTCCGTCTGTGGTTATGACAAGACCTATTGTAGCGTGATCCTTTATTACCTTGCGTGTACCCAGCTCCGCTGCCTGAGCAAATGCCATTTTGCTTTCGGACCAAGGGGTGGACACCATTCTCGGACCGTTTTCAACGGTATGTCCCACAGCTCCATCTACTATGTAGCCTACGCAGTCTATAAGTCTTACATTCAGGCTTATGCCCTCTGCCGGACTTATGGCGACCGCTTCATTAGGCACAAACTTAGGCTCTGTAGTCATTATGGCAGTACCTTCTGCCGATTGGGGAAGCTCATCTCTTGCCCTTGTCTTTACATAATCGTTTTCAATGTTGGGTATAACAAGCTTTTCCATAAAATTCTTTATAAAGGTGGATTTGCCTGTCCTGACAGGTCCTACAACGCCTATGTATATGTCGCCGCCTGTTCTTTCCGCTATATCCTTATATACATCATAGCTGTTCATAATATACCTCCATTTAATGATATAACAATTCTATGAAAATCCTCCGATGATTATGAGATTTTGTACTTTATGAAATATTAACAAAATTTGAATAAATATTTTGTAGGTTGTAACTAAATTCGTTTTCTGCTTTACATAAAAATTACTCCAATGTTAAAAAAATGTAACACAATTTCTATTTTTTACAGTTTTACACCCTTTTAACAGCCTTAACTGTGCAAAATTTACAAATCCTGAATGTAAAAAATAAATTTGACAAAACCTGAATTTCAAGTTATTATTACATTGTAACAATAAATTTTTGGTGGTTTATCCATATAAAGGGAGGTAAACGATTATGAAGAATTTAACACTTAAATTAGACTCAATTGATAAGGTTAAGGATTTTGTAAATATCATTAATACTTTCGATGGAGACTTCGATCTTGCATCTGACAGATATGTAGTTGATGCTAAGTCTATTATGGGTATCTTCTCATTAGACGTAAGCAGTCCTATCCGTCTTGACATTCATGATGACGCATCATATGATGCTGTTAAGGCTGCTTTAGGCAAGTACGAAGCTTAAAAAGTAAATGATCATATACTAAAAGCCCCGCTCTTTGAGCGGGGCTTTTAGTATATGCTTATAAAATTATATTTACATTATCCTTAAGTATTATCTCATTTTCGCTGACAAAGCAGTCATATGCCATAATATCAACGCCTTTATATTTAGCCTCCTTTAGGGCAAGGGCAAATTCTCTGTGATTTTCGGCA
Source organism: uncultured Clostridia bacterium (assembly GCA_947589405.1). Taxonomy (GTDB): domain Bacteria; phylum Bacillota; class Clostridia; order Lachnospirales; family CAG-274; genus CANPXH01. The sequence continues at coordinate 11,857 of CANQBT010000025.1, forward strand.
TTAGGGGTAAAATACTTGGGGTCCTTCATCTGGACTAAAAAAAGTATACAAGCCTTGTAGCCCTCCTCTAGGGCTTTCATAAGCTCTCTTAAGTGCTTTACGGCTCTTTCGCTGGGAGCGTCGGGAAAGCTGACGACATTGTTATTTTCAAGAGTAACGCCCTTTACCTCAATGAAGGTCTTTACATTGCCCTGTTCTATGTAAAAGTCAAAACGTGAGTCCTTATATTTGCACTCTCTTTTAATAAATGTAACATTATCAAAAAGCTTTCCTTCTCTCAGCGCTTCTTCAACGACCTTGTTAGGCGCCTGAGAATCCATATTTATAAGTCTGCCGTTTTTATTTACCGTTACAAGGGAATATTTTGTCCTTCTGCCGGAAGCTTTGGCAGGCTCCAGATATACCTCTGCACCCTTTACAAGCAGCTCTCTGCATCTCCCTGTGTTTCTGACATGGCATATTTCGGTATTCCCGCCTATTTCCACTTGGGCTATGAAGCGGTTCTCCCTTACTATGAATTTTCCTTTTACAATGTTGTTATATTTCATTTCCTTATCTGTCCGTTGCCGTATATGACATACTTTGTGGTGGTCAGCTCCTTAAGTCCCATAGGTCCTCTGGCGTGGAGCTTCTGTGTGCTTATGCCTATTTCGGCGCCAAAGCCAAATTCGTTGCCGTCTGTAAATCTTGTGGAAGCATTTACATATACGGCGGCAGAGTCTATCTCAGCTAAGAATCTCTGTGTGTTTTCGTAGTTCTGACTGACTATACACTCGGAATGGCCGGTGGAATATTCTGCAATGTGCTCTATAGCTTCATCAATGCTGTCCACTACCTTTACAGCCAGTATATAGTCCAGATATTCGGTAGCCCAGTCCTCTTGGGAAGCAGGCTTTACATCAGGCACGATAGCCTGCACTCTTTCATCTCCTCTTATTTCAACGCCCTTTTCCCTAAGGGCGGAAATCGCAACAGGAAGTAGCTTATCGGCTATTTTACTGTGTACGAGGAAGGTCTCGGCAGCATTGCATACTCCGGGACGCTGTGCCTTTGCATTGACAATAATATTCACAGCCATATCAATATCGGCGCTTTCATCGGCAAATACATGGCAGTTGCCTACGCCTGTTTCTATAACGGGAACGGTAGAGTTCTGAACAACGCTTTGTATAAGGCCTGCTCCTCCTCTTGGTATAAGCACGTCTATATAGCCGTTCATTTTCATCATTTGATTGGCGCTTTCACGAGAGGTATCCTCTACAAGCTGTACTATATTCTCATCTATTTCCATTTTTCTTACGGTATCCTTGAACACAGATACCACAGCCCTGTTGGAATTTATGGCCTCCTTGCCTCCTCTGAGTATAACGGCGCTTCCTGCCTTAATGCAAAGACCGAAGGCGTCTGATGTAACGTTGGGGCGTGCTTCGTATATTATGCCTATTACGCCCATAGGCACTCTTTTCTGTCCGACTATAAGTCCGTTGGGAAGAGTTTTCATATTTTCAAACTGTCCTATAGGGTCGGGAAGCTTGGCTATCTGCTCAAGTCCCTCCGCCATAGAGGATATTCTTTCCCTATTAAGGGTGAGTCTGTCTATGAGAGAAGCCTTAAGCCCTGCTTTTTTGCCATTTTCAAGGTCAATGGCATTGGCAGCCGTTATTTTTTCGCAGTTATCTCTGAGAGCTTTGGCGCAGCTTAACAGAAGCGTGTTCTTTTCTCCTGTGGTAAGCCTTGCGATCGCCCTTTTTGCCTTTAAGGCGTCCTTTCCCATATCTGTAAGAGCTTTCATAGTATTCTCCTTTCAGTAACTATAATATCTACCGGCACATCGTATTCATTGTGGGGCAGACTGTCGGTTATCTGCTGTTCATAGCAGAAGCCTGCCGTTGTCATATATTTGTTTGCGCTTAAATATCTGTCGTAATATCCTCCGCCGTAGCCCAGCCTGTAGCCCTTTTTATCAAAGGCGATACCCGGTACCGCTATAAGCGTGCCTTCATCTGATACAAGTATTCCTTCATTGCTGTATTCAGGCTCGGGTATGCCGTATTTATTGGGCTTAAGAGCGCTCAGTGAATCTATTTTTATAAATACCATTTCCCCCTTTTTGATCATAAGGGGAACGGCTACTCTCTTGTTGTCTGCAATAGCCCTTTCTATAAAGGGTATGGTGTCTGTTTCCGTGCCATAGCTTACATATGAAAATACGCTTTCGGCATTTCTGTAGAACTCCGATGCATAAATTTCATCTGTAACGCTTGCTCTTGCTATGCTTTTTCTTATATCCGCAAATTTTTTGCGCAATTTTGTCTTATCCATCATTTATTTCCCACAAAAAGAGTGCCTATCCTGTTTCCTTCCAGTATATCGTGTATTACGTCGGGGCTTTCTCCCGAAGCAATTACCATGTCTATACCTCTTTTGCCAAGAAAATCTGCTGCCTGCACCTTTGTTATCATACCGCCTGTGCCGAATATGGAAGCGGAGCCTCCTGCAATAGAGTATATTTCATCTGTTATTTCGGGGACCACATCTATTATCTCGGCGCTTTCGTCCTTATTGGGGTCTGCCGTATACATACCGTCTATATCGGAAAGTATTATAAGAAGATCTCCCTTTACAATAGCCGCAACATAGGCTGAAAGCGTGTCGTTGTCAGAAAATTCGTTAAACTCGTCTGTAGCTACGGTATCGTTTTCATTAACTATAGGTATTACGTTAAGCTCAAAGAGCTTATTGAATGTATTGCTGGCATTTCTCTTCTTGTGCTCTGCGTCAAATACAGGCTTTGTAAGAAGTATCTGCGCTATTTTCTGATTGTATTCTCCGAAAAATCTCTCATACATCTGCATAAGTATTGCCTGACCTACAGCTGAGGACGCCTGCTTGCCTATTACATCTCTGGGTCTTTCATCAAGCCCAAGCTTTTCGGCGCCTACCGCTATTGCTCCAGAGGATACAAGCACTATGTCTATACCTCTGTTTCTCAGGTCTGTGAGCACTCTTGCAAAGCGCTCCATTTTTTTAAGGTTGAAGCGGCCGTTTTCATAGGTAAGAGAGGTAGTGCCTACCTTTACTATTATTCTTTTATAATCACGTATTCTCTCTCTGTAATTCATTTTTTACACTCCCGATATTAATGTTGAGCAATATGACTGCCGAAAATATAAGTATTATACCTATAAGGCTCATAAGGGTAAGGCGCTGATGAAGTATAAACACGCTTACAAGCACGCCTACCGCAGGCTCTATGGTGGCAAGTATAGATGCGGTACCCGATTCTACTCTTGACAATCCCTTTGTATACAACAGAAAGGGCGTTACCGTAGACAAAAGTACTATAAGTGCTGCCGATATAAGACCTGTCGGCTGTGAAAGCCCTGCCGCCAGTTCTGCGGGACGGCACAGGGGTATAGAGCCTACAGCTGCAAATATAAACGTATATACGGTAACGGTCACATCGTTGTATTTGTTAAGGGCAAAGCGTCCGAATATGCTGTAAAGACCGTAAAAAAGCCCTGAGCCTATGCCGCACACTATGCCGAAAAGAGTGCCGTTGAGCCTTCCGCCTGCAATACCTGTTACAAGGGCGCAGCCTGTAAGAGTCATTACAAGGGCAATGAGCTTAGGCGCCGTTATCCTTTCATTGAAAAATAATGCTGACAAAAACACTACAAAAATCGGAGCCGTATACAAAAGCACTACCGCTATGGCAGTCGTACACTCGTTCATAGATGTGAAAAGGCACCAGTTGAACCAAACGAAGCTTATTATGCCTGTTCCTATAAAGTATTTTATATCCTTAAGCTCTATTCTGAATACGCTTTTGTCCTTTATAAAAAATAAGGCTGAAAGCACCGCTGCCGCTCCAAAGCTTCTGAGAGCAACTATATTTCCGGGATCCAGTCCGCAGGCCTTAAGCTCTGTTGAAAACAGACTTATTATGCCCCAGAATACAGCCGCTGCTCCTATGTATATCTTGTACATTTTTATACCACCTTTTTTGCTTCATATCAATATACCATATTTCACAATGCATTTCAACAGAATAAATTTTAAATTTTTTTTAATGGGACCTGCAATATTTCCGTATAACCGCATAGAATTGAAATGTATTAGAAATTGGAGGTAACTTATATGGGTTGCGGTAACAACAATACTTTATGGATCATCATTATTCTTCTTTTCTGCTGCGGCAACAACAATGGAGTAGGCAATCTCTTCGGCGGCTGCGGAAATAATGACTGTTCATGGATCATTATTCTGATCCTCCTTTTCTGCTGCTGCGGAAATAACGGTATAGGAAGCATATGTGACAATAAGTGCTGATGTATTGCAAGGGTCAGGCTTTTCAGGCGTGTCGATATTATCGGCACGCTTGAAATAAATGCCGTATACAGGGCGGTATTTTTTGGTGGGATATTGAATTTTTTACAGTATAAAAGAGCCGTTTGAGGGCTTTTTTTATTGGGAAAATTTGCGTTGCAATAGTTATGCCTGTGTGATATAATTATTTTGGATTATTATGCAGAAGAGGAAACGAAAATGAGAGAAATAAGCACGTCAATAATAACAGAAAAAATAAAGGAGCTTTGCATAGAAGCCAACTGCCGACTTAACGAAGATGTATATAATGCCATTGAGAAGGCACGAGAGAGCGAAAGCTCTCCCATAGGCAGGAATATCCTTTCTCAGCTTATTGAGAATGCAGACCTTGCCTGTAGTAAATGTAAGCCCATATGTCAGGACACAGGCATGGCGGTTGTGTTTATGGAAATAGGTCAGGATGTACACATTGTAGGAGGCAGTATCAGGGATGCCGTAAATGAAGGGGTACGTCAGGGCTATACAGAGGGCTATTTGAGAAAGTCTGTTGTAGCAGACCCTCTTATAAGAGTAAACACAGGGGATAATACTCCTGCGGTAATACACTATGACATAGTTGAAGGAGATAAGATACACATAGAGGTAGCGCCTAAGGGCTTCGGCAGCGAAAACATGAGCAGGATATATATGCTAAAGCCCTCCGACGGTATAGAAGGCGTTAAAAACGCTGTGCTGGACTGTATAGAAAAGGCAGGCCCCAATCCCTGCCCCCCTATGGTAATAGGAGTAGGCATAGGCGGTAATTTTGAGCTGTGCGCCAAGCTCGCCAAGAAAGCCCTTCTTCGTCCCATAGGCTCCCATTCGGACAAGGAGCATATAAGAGAAATGGAAATTGAGCTTCTTGAAAGAGCCAATAAGCTGGGTATAGGTCCTCAGGGCTTAGGCGGAAATACTACCGTACTTGGGCTTAATATAGAAACCTATGCCACACATATTGCAGGACTTCCCCTTGCAGTCAATGTAAGCTGTCATGTTACAAGACATGGGGAATGTACCATATAGGAGATAAAATATGAAGGAATTGCTGACTTTATTTTTTACATTGCGGTGGAAGGAGCTTTTTTTTACGCCGACAAGCAACGGACTTATTAAGTTCTTCAGATATGCCTTTGTAGGCGGTATAGCCTTTGTTGTGGATTACTGCGGTTTTGCTCTTGTGTCAATGGCGCTTGGCGATGGTACATTCAGCGTTGTTGCCGCTACTACTACAGGCTTTATAGTTGGACTTATAACCAATTTTATTCTTTCTAAAAAATTTGTGTTTACCGAAAATGCCAATGTAGGCTCAGCAGGAGAATTTATGGTATATACCGTCATAGGTATAGGAGGATATATACTCAATATATTGCTTATGCTTCTGTTTGTTAAATTTATAAATAAATATATAGCCAAAATAGTTGTGGCATTGATAGTGCTTGTGTATAACTATTTTGCAAGAAAAATAATATTGTATTCAGGAGAGGATAACAAATGAAAAAGGTCGTTATAATAGGCGCAGGTCCTGCAGGTCTTACGGCAGGCTATGAATTATTGAAGCGTTCAAAGGATCATGAAGTGATCATACTGGAGGAGAGCAGCGCAATAGGCGGTATCTCTCAAACAGTTAAGTACAACGGCAACAGAATGGATATAGGCGGCCACAGATTTTTCTCAAAGGACGATAGGGTAATGGAATGGTGGAACAATATTATGCCGTTGCAGGGAAGCCCCTCCTTTGACGATAAGAAGCTGGGCAGAGTGAAAAAGCTTGCGCCAAACGGTCCCGATCCCGAAAAGGAGGACAAGGTAATGCTTGTGCGAAACAGGGTATCCAGAATTTACTATCTCAAGAAGTTCTTTGATTATCCTGTAAGCATGAAGCTACAGACCTTTAAAAACATGGGTCTTGCAAGGACTGTAAAGGCAGGCTTCAGCTATATCGGCTCTACAATACACAAGCTGCCTGAGACCTCTCTTGAAAATTTCTATATCAACCGCTTCGGACGTGTGCTTTATTCAATGTTTTTTGAAGGCTATACGGAAAAGCTATGGGGCAGGCACCCAAGAGAAATATCTGCGGACTGGGGTTCCCAGAGGGTAAAGGGCCTTTCTGTAATGGCGGTTATAAAGGATATGTTCGGCAAGCTCATACCCTCAAAGAATAAGAAGGTGGAAACCTCTCTTATTGAGGAATATATCTATCCTAAGTACGGTCCCGGTCAGCTCTGGGAAACTGTCGCCGAAGAAATAAAGGCAATGGGCGGTACAATTATTATGAACTGCGGTGTAAATAAGATAAACAACACAGATAATAAGGTAGTATCCGTAGGCTGTACGAACGGCGATACGATAGAGGGAGATATATTCATTTCCTCCATGCCTGTGAAGGATCTTGTGGCGGATATGGACAATGTGCCTTCAAAGGAAGCCTCTATTGCGGCAGGTCTGCCCTACAGGGATTTTGTTACGGTCGGTCTGCTTGTAAATAAGCTTAATCTTAAAAATGAAACAAATATTAAAACTCTCGGAAATATAGTTCCCGACTGTTGGATATATGTTCAGGACACAGGCGTAAAGCTTGGCAGGATACAGATATTCAACAACTGGTCTCCCTATATGGTAAAGGACGCTGAAAATACCGTATGGATAGGTCTTGAATATTTCTGCGATGAGGGTGACGACTTCTGGAACCTCAGCGATGAAAGGTGTATAGCCCAAGCTATAAGCGAGCTTGTAAAAATGGGTATAATCAATTCAAAGGAAGATGTGCTGGATTCCCACAGAGAAAGGGTAAAGAAGGCTTATCCCGCTTATTTCGATACCTATCTGGAAATAGATACGCTTATCGATTGGCTCAATAAATTTGACAATCTATACTGTGTAGGACGTAACGGTCAGCACAGATACAACAATATGGATCACTCTATGGTCACTTCATTTGAAACCGTAAACAATATTTTAAACGGAAAAAAGACTAAAGAAAATATATGGAATGTAAATACTGAAAAGGAATATCACGAAAAGAAATAACGAACATTATTCAGATCGTAAAGGAAGAATACAATGAAGGATAAAATTCTCAGTATCAAAGCTATCGAATATATTATTCTTGCTTTGTCAATAACTTTGCTTTTTATCATATTGAATAAAACCGATGTCAAAATTGTGGAAAATATAATGCAGGTAAGTATATTTGCTGTTTTTTTGTGGTTTATATATCATAAGAAAACAAGGTGTGAGGATATTATCAGCCTTATAATAATGATAGGGATCATTATGAGAATAGGCTATATGCTGTATACGGCTGTAGGCATACGTACTCATGATATAGACGGACATATAGCATATATGAATTTCTTGTATAATGGCTCATTGCCGGACAGCAATAATTTTATATTCTATCATCCTCCGTTTTTTCACTTTTTGGGCGCTCTTTTTGGGAGAACGATAGGCAGTCTTAAATATAGCGGCAATGATATATATGAGGCAGCCAAAATAATTTCCTGCTTTTCTTCATGCGCCATACTTCTTATTACAAGGAGTATTGCCAAAGAACTTGAGCTTGGCAAAAAGGCTGTATTGACTGCGGTCCTTATTACGGCGGTATTGCCTAATTTCTTCCTGCTGGCGTCACGTGCAAACAACGATGCCCTTTCTATATTGTTTATGTATATTACGCTTTTGTATACTGTAAGGTGGTACAAAAAGCCTTGTTATAAATACGTTATCATACTTGCATTGTCTATAGGCTTTGGCATGATGACCAAAATATCTGTGGGAACTCTTGCATTTTTCACAGGTCCTGTAATGCTCTATGTGCTTATACAAAATTTCAGAAGAGATAAGAAGGATATGAGCATACTTTATCAGCTCATAGTATTTGCTCTTATATGCTTCCCTTTGGGATTATGGTATCCTATAAGAAATCTTATACTTTTCGACCAGCCTTTTAACTATGTATATAAGATACCTGTTACCGAGCCTATTTACTGTGGTGACAGAGGATATGGAGATAGATTTTTCTCATTTCCGTTTATCGAGGGTGTAAAAAGCGTATATTCTCACCCCAATGACGATTACAATGTGTGGATATATCTTATCAAGGGCGCTGTTTTCGGCGAGTTCAGCTTTGACATAAACGACCTTGTGCCAAGAGTACTTTTTATTTTAAATATCATCGTTTCGCTTATTTCGGTCGTCGGTCTTGTTTTTACTGTTTTTTCACGCAGAGTAAAGGCTGAGCAAAAATATTTTATAGCGGTACTGTGGCTTATTGTAATGGCATCGTATATTTCATTTAATATTTCGCTTCCCTTTGGCTGTACAATGGATTTCAGATATGTAGTTCCAATCAGCCTGGTTTCGGGACTGTCCTGCGGCATTATGTATCAATGGCTTTGGGATGAAGCCCCGAAGGGCATATACAGTCGCATAGCCCGTATATTTTTTGAAATAACATTTGTATTGTTTGCTTTTTACTCAGTCATTATGTTTACCACTATAAACTAAAGGAGGGATCCCAAATGCGATATTTACAGAATAACAAAAACGATAAAATACGGCTTTACACACTTATATTTTTGGTATTGATAAGCATAGCCGCAGTTATTGCCAGAATAAAGCTTTTTCCCTTTTTAAGCAAGGATATGGGGAACTTTCTGTTGCCTTGGTTCAATAAAATGAAGGATAACGGAGGCTTTTTTGCTCTATCTGAGCCTATAGGAGATTATATGCCGCCTTATTATTATTTCATGGCTTTTCTCACCTATTTGCCCTTTGATCCCAACAAGAGCATAAAGTTTATATCCTGTATATTTGATTTTATTACGGCTGTATACTGCGGAAAGATAATATTATATACCACAAAGGATATTAAAAAGTCTGCCGTTGTATATGCTATGGCATTATTCCTTCCCACAGTAATAATAAACAGCGGCGTGTGGGGACAATGCGACGGTATTTACACATCTTTTGTGGTAATGAGCGTGTATTATATGATCACTAAAAAAGAAACGGCTGCTTATATATTATACGGCGTAGCGCTTTCATTTAAGCTTCAGGCAATATTTGCGCTGCCCTTCTTTATAATTATGCTTTTAAAGGGCTTTATTTCATACAAAAAGCTGTGGCTGATACCTGTGGCGTTTTTTGTTATGATGATACCTGCC
>CANQBT010000026.1 GCA_947589405.1 uncultured Clostridia bacterium
ATTTACCTCTTACTGTAATCTGTTTTTATAGGCTGCCATTAGGGCTGCGCATACGGCTGAGGATATAATTCCTGCTACTATTGCTTCGGGAATACCGTTTGTCACCATAGCTCCCGCAATAGTTTTAAGTGCGATATTAGCTCCTTCTTCTCCAATGCCGGGCTTTAATGTTTCAACAAACTTTTCTGCAAAAAATATGTATGCCATGCCCAAAACAAATATGGTATTTGTCATTGAGCCTGCAATTCCGGCGATAAACAACGCAGGGGTCTTTTTCTTGATTATTTTAACAAGATTCGTATAAACAAGGCAAGCTACTATTCCTATTAATATACGTGGTAAAAAACATATCAAAAGGCTAAATCCATTTCCGTTTGGAATAAACGGAGAAAAAACAAAGGATGATATGTTTGGCTGAAATGTAGCCTTAATCAAACTTGCCAGTCCGAACATAAAGCCTGTAAGTGCGCCTTTCTTCCAGCCGAAAACGATACCCGCTATAATTACGGGAATGTGAATGGTAGTTGCACTCATGAAGCCTAAAGGAATAAAGCCTAAGGGCGTTATTGTAAGTATAACAATAATAGCCGCAAAAAGTGCCATTTCCACAAGACTACGAGTTTTTTCTCTCTGCTTTGTCATATTAAATTCCTCCTTGCTGCCGCTCCACTGCACAAAAACCAGAGATCGTTTTTGTGTTTAACCGAAGTATGGATACAGCGCATTTAAATTTTTTACCTTACCATTATATATTATACTATTGAAAAATGCAATAATAAATGTTATTATAAATGAAAAAAGAAAGGAGTTTTGTACTATGCTTACAGGAAAATCAGTTATACTCGGTGTAACAGGTTCTATTGCAGCATACAAGGCTGCTGCCCTTGCGCATATGCTCAAAAAGCAAAACTGCGATGTAAACGTTATTATGACAAAAAATGCATCGGAAATAATTGCGCCCCTTACATTTGAAAGACTTACAGGAAATAAATGTATAATAGATACCTTTGACAAAAACATACAATATGATGTAAAGCATATTTCTCTTGCTAAAAAAGCTGATATGGCGATAATTGCTCCTGCTACTGCAAATATAATAGGCAAAATAGCAAACGGCATAGCCGACGATATGCTTTCTACAACAATAATGGCGTGCAGATGTCCTGTGTACATTTCTCCCGCTATGAATACCGCTATGTATGAAAATCCCATTGTGCAAGCTAATATGGAGAAGCTTAAGGGCTTTGGCTATAATTTTATAGAGCCTGTGGTGGGACTTCTTGCCTGCGGAGATACAGGCAAAGGCAAAATGCCCGAGCCTGAAGATATTGCAGAATACGTATACAGAGAACTGGCTTTTGAAAAAGATATGGCAGGTAAAAAAATAATAGTTACATCAGGCGCTACAATGGAATCTATCGACCCTGTAAGATATATAACAAATCACTCTACAGGCAAAATGGGCTGTGCCATAGCAAGAGCAGCTATGCAGAGAGGTGCCGATGTCACGCTTATAGCAGGAAATATGAGCGCTACACCTCCGCCCTTTGTCAATGTTGTCAATATTAAAAGCGCTGAGGATATGTTCAACGCTGTAAAGGCGGAATTTAAGGATTCCGATATAGTTGTAATGGCAGCTGCAATTGCAGACTATACGCCTGAATATACGGCGGATAACAAAATAAAGAAAAAAGATGACGATATGAGCATACGCCTTAAGAGAACAGAGGATATACTCAAGTATATGGGTGAAAATAAAAAAGGACAGTATTTATGCGGTTTCAGCATGGAAACGGAAAATCTTATAGAAAACTCCGTAAAAAAACTTGAGAACAAAAATGCCGACATGATAGTTGCCAACGATCTCAACGTAAAAGGCGCAGGCTTTGGTACAGATACAAACGTAGTGACAATAATAACTAAAGATAAAATATCGGAGCTTCCCGTTATGAGCAAGGAAGCTGCCGCTCATGTAATATTTGATACTATACTTGGCAAGGAATGATAATATGGCATATAAATATGATCTGGACAGATTTTTAAAAATGCAGCAATATGATTATACTACCGCACTTTCGGAAATAAAAAGCGGTCATAAAAGATCCCATTGGATATGGTATATTTTCCCACAGTTAAAGGGACTGGGAAGAAGCAATATGTCGGAATTTTACGGAATAGAAAACATAGAGGAAGCCAAAGAATATATGCGGCATCCTGTACTTGGCAGTCGGCTTACAGAAATATCCGAAGCACTTCTTTCGCTTGATTCCAACGATCCGCTGGAGGTCATGGGTATGCCCGACGATTTGAAGCTATGCTCATGTATGACGCTTTTCGAACAGGCAAGCGATGAACCTGTGTTCGGCAAGGTACTTGATAAATATTTCAATGGCGCAAGAGATAAAAGAACTATAAAATTATTGAATAAATAAAAATAGGACACCGTTTATATACGTTATAAACGGTGTCTTTTATACTTTATCTCTTTCATTTACAGCCTTAAGCACAAGCTTTTCAAATGATTCAAGAAATATTGCATTATCCTTCTCTGTTCGCTTGCTCTGCCCTTTTATATGGATCTTTTTATGGCTGTGTCTTGCCGACTTTACAATATGCCGTGACATAAGCATGCTATCTATGTTATCATCGGTATACCATTTACCGCTCTGGTGTATGGCGTAGGCACACTTACCCAGAGCCATAGCTCCCACGCCGTAATCCTGCGTCACTACGATGTCGCCCTTTCTGCACTTATTAATAAGCACAATATCAACGGAATCCGAACCTCTGTCGGCTATTATTACATCTGAATACTCCGATGTGATAATATGGCTCGTATCACATATCAATATTGTCTTGAGCTTATACTTTGAGGCGATCTCTTCTACCTCTCTTATTACAGGACAGGCGTCGGCATCAACATATATATTTACATTATTCTGCGTCATCTGTTTCCTCGTGCATATTTTCTTCTGTTTCGGTCGGGCTTTCCTCTTCCGTCATTTCCTCATTCGGTACGTCTTTATCATCTTCATTTATATTTTCAGCCGTTTCTTCTTCATAACCGTCATTTCCCTCAGTAAGGTATACTGCTTCCTTCTGTGAATAATAGTCAAGCTTGACAGCTGTGGTATCATCGTAATACAATGTGCCGAAGGCTTTTTTTACAACAGATATGCCCTTGAAAATGTTGAGTAATTTTCCAAGTATTTTAGACTTATATGTTCTTTTGCCGTTGGCTTCTCTTATAAGAGCAATAAAATCGGCAGTTGAAATATAATCGCCGTCCATAATATTGAATATCCCTTTAAGTCCGTCTTCAATGATCTCACAAATAAAGTTTGTCAGATTATCTATATAGAGCAGGCTCTTTACATTCTGTGTATCGGGAACTATAAACGCCCATTGCGCAAATTTCTTAAGGCGCTGATAATTTCCCGGACAATCCTCACCATATACCATAGGCGGTCTAAGAACAGATACCTTAAATTCTTCGGAATTAAGCTCCATTACAGCCTTTTCAGCCTTATGCTTGCTTTTGCCGTAGGGCGCAGCAGGCTTCAACACGGTTTTGCTGTTGATCTCTTCTGCATCACCGCCGTATACAGCCATTGTACTTAGATATACAAAATGCTTGACTCCGCTGTCTATAGCAAGCTCTGCAAGCTCAGCCGTAAGCTCATAGTTTACTTTATAATATCTGTTTGTGCTTTCCTTTTTATCCTTATGTACTATTGCCGCACAATGAACAACAGCGTCCACTCCCTTCAAATTCAGGTCGTCTACGCCATTGCGTACCGAAATACATTGTGCATCATGTCCAAAGCTTCTGAGAAGCTCGCAGGTTTTATTTCCTATATAGCTATTTTCTCCCGTCAGTATTACTTTCATGTCGGCCCTCCATTACGCCATCTGCTGTAAAAACAGAGAAAACTGTCTTTATAACGATATTGATGTCAAACAAAAAACTCATCTTTTTTACATATTCCCCGTCATATTCCGCCTTTACTGTTATAGGCAATTCATCTCTTCCGTTTATCTGCGCCCAGCCTGTAAGTCCCGGCATAATATCATTGGCGCCGTATTTATCTCTTTCCTTAATAAGGTCATATTGATTATATAGAGCCGGTCTCGGACCTACTATGCTCATATCGCCCTTAAGTATATTGAAAAGCTGGGGCAGCTCATCAAGACTTGACCTTCTCAGAAAAGCTCCCGTTTTCGTAATATAGCTTTGGGGATCCTTCAGCATATGTGTCGGAATATCCTTTGGCGTATCCATTTTCATAGTCCTGAATTTATATATGCTGAATTCCTTCTTGTGTATGCCTATTCTCCTCTGTCTGAATATGATATTGCCACCGTCCTCCAGCTTTATGAGCAGCGCTATTATTACAAAAAGCCACCAAAAAATAAGCAAAGCCGCAAGACTCAGAACAAAATCAAGTATTCTCTTTATTTTAATATACATACCTATTCTCCCTCCGGGTGAAAATTAGGAACTATCTCTTTTATTATCCCTCTTATGCTCTCAGGGGAATCAAAAGCCGCCTTATAGAGTCTGTCTAGCTGTCTGTTAAATTCATCATAGTCCATCTGAACAGGCTTTGCAACAAATATCTTATTGTTGTAAGCGACCTGAACGCTATCCTTTTCTTCATCCATTATAAGCTCTTCATAGAGCTTTTCGCCGGGACGAAGGCCTGTATATTCTATTTTAATATCCTTATCGGGTATAAAGCCCGAAAGCTTTATAAGATTTCGAGCAAGCTCGTCTATCTTAACAGGCTCGCCCATATCAAGAACAAATATCCTGCCGTTTTGACCAAGTCCCACAGCCTGGAGCACAAGCCGACAGGCTTCAGGTATGGTCATAAAGAACCTTGTCATATCCTTATGAGTAACGGTAACAGGACCGCCTGTCTTTATCTGTTTTCTGAAAAGCGGTATGACGCTGCCATTGCTTCCAAGCACATTGCCAAAGCGAACAGCTACGAATTTGGTATCGCTGTGATTTGCATATTCCTGTATTATCAGCTCAGTTATCCTCTTTGTTGCGCCCATTACATTTGTGGGATTGACAGCCTTATCGGTAGAGAGCAGCACAAAACGTTCGCTCTTGTATTTGTCTGCGCATTTTACTACATTAAGTGTGCCGAATACGTTGTTCTTAACAGCCTCAGCCGGTACATATTCCATAAGCGGAACATGCTTGTGGGCAGCCGCATGAAAAATAACCTGAGGGTGATATTCCTCAAACACTCTTTCAATGCAGTTAATATCCCTTACAGAGCCTATTCTTACCACCATATCGAGAGTATCTCCGTATTTGCTTCTAAGCTCGCTGTAAAGCTCATATGCATTATTCTCATATACGTCGAATATTATAAGAAGCTTCGGTTCAAAAGCTGCTATCTGTCTGCACAGCTCAGAGCCTATAGAACCGCCGCCGCCTGTTACAAGTACGGTCTTGTCCTTTATATAGTCTGATATGGATTTTACATCTATTTTGACTTCGTCTCTGAACAAAAGGTCTGTAATGTTAACGTCCCTGAGTATCTGATAACCACCGTCGGATATATCGCTTAAGGGCGGTATCATTTTAAGTGTACAGTCGGTGGAAGAACATAGATCCATTATTCTTTTGACCTGTACATTTGTAGCTGAGGGTATCGCAACTATAATTTCGTCAATTTCGTATTCCTGAGCAAGACGTGGTATATTTGCCGTATCATATGTTACCCTTACACCCATTATATTCGTATTGTTCTTTGTATAATCATCATCTGCAACAATTACCGCAATACGGTCCTCATAGCCCTTTTCACCGTTTATAATGCTTCGTACCACATTATATCCGGCATAGCCTGCGCCTACTATAAGCACCCTTTTAAGACCGCCTTTTCTTGAAAAGGAATGTTCAATATTTATAAACGTCCTCTTTATGAGCCTATATCCCGAGCGTGAGAACAAAAAAAACACTATGTCTGTTATCCACGCCACAAGTATCAGTCTTTTAGGCAGTTCAAAGCCGTTTATTACGTTTACGAGAACATAACGGCTGAAAAGCCATACAAAGGCAAATATAAGCGTATCTGCTACAATTATTTTATATACATCATCTATAGTCGCATATTTCCAAAGATTGGAATAAAACCTGAAGACGCCGTATATTATAAGGCATACGGGAGTGGCAAACAAGGCTGCATAGCTGTACCATTGCCATACCTCAGCAGAAATATTGACTCCTTGTCCTCCCGGCAGTCCCGGAATAGTACCTCCGTACCAAAGACATATGGAAATCACAATTGATAGATTTATCAGAACAATATCCAGCAGAGCATACAGAAGCATACGTCTTTTCTGCTCTCTTGCCGCATCAGATGATCTGCTCATTTTTTTCTTCCTCCGTATCTGTTACCATGTCTGCGCCAAAGCCAATGCCAAGCATTGTCCAGAACACAGGCGCAACCGATACAACGCTGTCTGTTGTAAGTCCGGCAAAAAGATATGCAATAATACCTGCCATGAGTCCAAGCCGCACTCCTGTAAGAACAGTATCATTGCTGTTTTTCAAAACAGCTCTGAGAGTACAGATAATGTAGTACAAAAAGAGCGCCAGCATAACGGCAAGGGAAAGAATGCCTGTATTGATACCTGTTTGAAGATAAATATTGTGGGGCTTATCGATTATAACATAGGGATTGCCTAAGAACTGGAGTTTACTCCTTACGTCATTCTGCGGAAATTCAAGCACAAAGCTGTCCGGCCCCGATCCAAGTATAATATGCCTTTTAAGCAAAGGAATGCTCCTTGACCATATATAACCTCTGTTGGAGCCAAGTCTTTCTATGCCCTTGAAGCCATATGACTCAACAGGCGATGTTATATCTATTGGATTTCCGAACTTATCAAGTACAGAAAGTTTTCCGTCGTTTTCCCCAAACATAAAATACGTTTCCGTTCCGTTATTGTCATCTGCTTCTATGGTAGCAAAGTTTTTGTACAGATACATATTCCATGTTATGCCGTCCATATTGAATATATACTGCTTTCCGCCTTCTGTTTTCATATCCTTTATTTCAACAGGATCCAGTACTGTGCCGTTATGCATAAACTGTGTAGCCTGTTCTGCGTAATCTATGGAATATACTCCCGATTTGGTATATATTTCGCCCTTCATGCCGTCAACGTTAATATCCTCGTAAAAGCTTTGGGATTCATTGAGCTTTTCTCCGTTTTTGACAGCGTCAGCAATAATTTTCGCCTTTTGGATAACTGCCGCATTCGATGAAACAAGCAAGACTACTGCCGCTGCACCTGCGCATAACACACATAGGGATATGATCAGAGCCTTTGGTTTTTTATCTCTTATCACATAACAGAACACGGCAACGATACCCGCAAAGCCAACGCCTGCAAATACGCCCAGCAAGCCGCCTACAGAATGGGTGCCCAAAACGCATATCCCAAGCATGATCGAAAGAACGGACATTATCCATTTAACTGCCTTAGATACAGGCATAAGCAAAGCAATGACAGCAAAAGCAGAAAACATCATTGCAAAATACATACCTGCGCAGTTGGGATTATAAAGTGTCGCAAACACAGAATCAAATTTCACATTAAGAGGAGCTCCGTTATACTTTGAGCCCATTATTATTTTACAAAAGAATTCCTTTGTAAATATATTATAGCCAAAAAACTGGAGAAATCCTATAATTCCCACAAGCGTTCCCGAAAGCATAAGACAGCCTATTGCAATTTTCAGTCTTTTTCTGTTTTTTGAAAAGGACATGGCGATTATCATGAATACCATATAACAAAGCCATACCCAAAAGCCTTCGTATCTTTCGGAAACTCCCTTGAAGGATACGGTTTTGTATTTTGAAAAAAGTGAGGACAAAAGAGCCAAAATAATATATATTCCTGCAAGAATGACAGGCTTTGACTTGAAATCTATGGTAAAGCCGTCTTCACTCAATATCTGGAACGCCATGAATACAGCCATTACAACGCCCATAACAATAATGAGCGCAGCCTTTCCATGAGAAAAAATATCGTTTACGGTATTTCCCGAACGCACCACATTGTATTCATCAGCGCTTATTGCGACCTGGTTAAGCGTACATACCAGAGGGATCACAGCTACTACTATCGCCAGAAATATCCCCATAAGCTTGTCTGATGAGCTTAATTTATTTATATCGCCTTTAGTCATATACAACCACCCTTAATAAAAATTTACATAATTATATATAAGTATACCATATCAACCTAATTTTTACAATAAAAAAGGCGTCATGAAATATAATTTTTTTCATAACGTCTTTATATGCTAATTATTACTTTCCAATTCGCTTAATTTATATGACAGCGTCATAACGCTGTCTGTAAGATGTACGTTTTCAACGACTACGTCGTCGGGCGTTCTCAGATCTATATGAGAAAAATTCCATATACCTTTTATGCCGTTTTTTACAAGTATAGATGTTATCTGAGAAGCATTTGTCTTAGGTATGGAAAGTACGGCTATATCCACGCTGTTCTTCCCAAGAAAAGCGTCAAGCTCTTCCACGTCCTGAACATGCATATTCCCCACTTTCATACCTATTTTATTTTTATCCTTGTCGAATATGCCTATGAAATTAAAGCCTCTTCTGGAAAAATTTCCGTAATTGGCAAGAGCTTGTCCAAGATTTCCCGCTCCTATTATTATCATGCTGTATTCTTTGTCAAGGCCCAGTATTTTACGGATCTCCTTGTAGAGCATTTCAACATTGTAGCCGTAGCCCCTCTGACCAAAGCGTCCGAATTTATTAAGATCCTGCCTTATCTGTGATGCTGTTATATGCATCTTTCTGCTAAGTTCCCCCGATGATATTCTTGTAATACCGTTATCGAGGAGGTCGCCCAAATATCTGTAGTATCTTGGAAGCCTTTTAATAACCGCTATTGATATTTTTTCGTCCTCCATTGTACTCACCTTTCCGTAATATTATATCAGTAAACATTGAGATATTATAAATTATAAAGAAATATTTGTCAATTATAAAGTGTAAACAAAATGTTAATTAAGATACTCGGGGGCGTCTCTCAAAATACTGTATGGCGTCATCATTCCAAGTATATTGCCGTTTTCTCTTCCGTTGTCGGTAAAGAATATAACAGCCAGTTTTTTCATTGACTTGACATCTATGTTGAAAAGGTTTGACACCTCATATATATTGGCGCCTGCTGAAATAAAGGCAAAATATTCGTTGCTGTGATTGTTTATATCCAGATATTCTCTGATCTCATTAAGGATAGTATTTTCATTTATGCTTATGGTCCTCTTGTCGCATATATATGAATATATAGCATTGTCGCTGAAAACGCCTACAAGTCTGTTGTTTTCGAATACAGGCGCATGAGTGAACCCGCTTTCATTCATGAATGTACTGACCTCAGACACCTTATCGTTAAGACTGACGGTATACATATTCTCTCTTCTGACAGCATATTTCATAGCCTTCACAGGGGATTTGACTCTTGAAACACATCTTTCAAGAACATTTATCATATCATCTGATGGTATTACAGGAGATATATCTCTCACTCTTGGAGTGTGGACAAGAAAATTCCTTACTACTCTGCAATATTCTATATCCTCCTTAAACTCTCTGAGCACAGGTATTGAAGTAAGTCTGTTAATGACAGGAGCGCTGTCAGGGAGCTTGGGAAAATAATTTTCACGTCCTGTTTTTTCAAGCTGTTTATAAAGCTCCAGAAATTTTTCGGTATTGCTTTTATCCATAAAACTACCTCTGCTTTCTAACTATAAGTATAACCACAAGTACCGCAATGCCTATCAGAACTATTGTTCCTCCGGGCTTAAGGTCATAAAATGCCGTTACGAAAAGCCCTGCTGTCGTAAAAAACAAAGCAAATATAACAGAAAGCACCGTATTATGCAGAAAACTTTTTGAAATAAGCATTGAACAGGCTACAGGTATTATCATAAGAGAAGATATGACAAGAGAGCCTACCGTTCTCGCTGCTATTGATACAACTATAGCTGTAAGGACGGTAAACACAAGATTTACGCTTCTGACAGGCACACCTGACAGATATGCTCCTTCCTCGTCAAAGGATATATAGAACAGCTCTCTGTACAAAAGCGTCATTATTATAATAACGGCAATACTTAATACGATCACAGTCACAAGCTCAAAATTGGATATAGCCACAATAGAGCCGAAAAGAAAGCTGTTGAATCCGGCAGTACTTTTTACAAAGCCTGAAAAAACTGCGGCAACGCCTACGGCAAAGCTGAGAACTATAGCTGTTGCCATTTCCGAATAATTGGGAAAACTCCGCCTTATATACTCTATCGTAAGAGCAGAAAGCACGGAAAAAATGATTGCAGATACTACCGGGCTAAAGCTTAGACACAGTCCTATCGTAACGCCTGCCAGACCTGCATGGGACAGAGCATCGCCAATTGTGGAAAGCCGCCTGAGCACGATTATATTGCCTATAAGGGGCGTTACAACAGATATGAACAAAGCTACTATAACAGCCCTTTGCATAAATGCTAAGGTAAATATCTCCATGTTTATACCTCCTTATGACTGTGGTGTTGAAGATTCATAAGGGAACGGCCTGTAAATTCCTGAGAGGATATAAGCTCGCTGCTGCCGTCCTCTGAAAGTATAAGCACCTTATTGGAATGGTATATGACAGATGAAATATCGTGAGTTACCATAACTATAGTGATACCTCCTGCGTTAAGCTCTCCCAAAAGACAGCATATTGAATCTACCGCCTTAATATCTATACCTACTGTAGGCTCGTCAAGGAATATAATATCGGGAGAGGAAACAAGAGCCTTTGCTATAAATACTCTCTGCTGCTGACCCCCTGAAAGATTGCCGATCTTTTTATTGGCAAACTCAGCAAGACCAACTCTTTCCAAAGCCTCATGTACCTTTTTCCTGTCCTCTTTCGTATATTTTTTGAATAGCCCTTTCCTTGAGTAAAGTCCAAGCGAAGCTATTTCTTCTACCGTAGCCGGAAAATCCTTGTTAAATGCAGTAGCCTTCTGTGATACATATGCTATCTTGCCAAAATCCTTAAACTGTGAGGAGTCCGTACCGAAAAGCTTTATACTGCCTTCCGTCGGCTGAAGTCTGTTGAGTATAAGCCTTAGCAGCGTAGATTTTCCTGTACCGTTTGTTCCTACGACACAGAGAAAATCTCCTCTGTTTATTTTGAATGAAATTCTGTGAAGTATGCTTTTGTCGGGATAGCTGAAGGAAAGATCCTTTACCTCCAAAATTGCCATAACTATTCATCTCCAAGCGCTGTTTTGATATTTTCAAGATTGGTGTTCATAACGCTGATATAATCCCCTTCCCCTTCACTATCAGAAACGCCCTCAAAGGGATCAAGAGGAAGAAGCTCACAGCCTGTTTCACCTGCTATAGTCTGAGCTATTTTGGGAGAAACAAGCTCTTCATAAAAAATATATTTGATATTATTTTCATTTATATAATTGATTATTTCCTCTACCTTAGCTGGCGACGGCTCACTTTCCGCACTCATGCCCTCCACAGCCACCTGTTCAAGTCCGTATGCGCTGCACATACAGCCATAGGCTTGGTGAGAAACGACTATTTTTCTTTTGGAGCCGGGAATACCGCTTATAAGGTCCTTGTAATTTTGATCAAGAGCATCGAGCTTTGAGGAATAATTACTGTAATTTTCTTCGTAATATTCTGAATTTTCACTATCTATTCTACAAAGGGTATCCGTTATGCTTCTGCACATTTTCTTGACATTTTGGGGATCAAGCCATATATGGGGATCATCTCCTGCCTGTATCCCTTCGGAAAGCTTTACAAATTCAAGCCCTGAGGCATCAAGGGCAGACTGCACGCTGTCTATCCAGCTTTCCATACCAAGACCATTGTAGAAAAGTACATCGGCGTCATTAAGCTTTGCCATATCACGGACTGTAGGCTCCCATTCGTGAGGCTCGGTACCCGACGGTACCATATTGTATACCTCCGCCTTATCTCCCGCTATTTCGGAAGCAAAATCATATATGGCATAAAAGCTTGTATATATCTGAGGTTTTCCGCTGTCGGCAGCTTTTGAGCAGCCTGAAGCCGCTATAATAAGTATCAGTACCAATATAATCTTTTTCATATTAACTCTCCCATAAGCTACGGCATAATTTTTATATATACAATATATCATTATTTACCTATTTTTTCAAGGTACTTTAAAAATTGTTAGCACTCTTTTTAAATGAGTGCTAAATTTCTCTTGACATTTTCAAACTTGTATGTATAATTATATATGAGAGAGTTCTACTTTTAATTTACAAGGAGATGTAATTATTATGGAAAAAGGCAATTTATCGATCAACAGCGAAAATATTTTCCCTATTATCAAGAAATGGTTATATTCAGACACAGATATTTTTCTCAGAGAGCTTGTAAGCAACGGCTGCGATGCTATAAGCAAGCTTAAAAAGCTCAAGACAATGGGCGAAGCCAATGTTCCTGACGATGAGGAATACAGAGTAACAGTCAAGCTTGACGAACAAGCCAAGACTATACAGATCATAGATAACGGTATAGGTATGACGGCAGATGAAATAAAGGAATACATTACTCAGATCGCCTTTTCGGGAGCTAGTGACTTTATTGCCAAGTATCAGGATCAGTTTGAAAACGGCAACGATATTATAGGTCATTTCGGTCTTGGTTTCTATTCCGCATTTATGGTAGCTGATAAGGTGGAGATAGACTCTAAAAGCTATATCCCCGATGCTCCTGCTGCTAAGTGGATATGCGATGGCGGCGTTGAATACGAAATAGGTGAAGGTGACAAGGTTGACAGAGGTACCGTAGTTACTCTTCATATAGGCGATGAGAGCAAGGAATTTTTAAACGGCTGGAAGCTTAAGGAAATTCTTGCCAAATACTGCTATTTTATGCCTATAGAGATCTATTTTGAAGAAGAAAAGAAGGACAGCAAGGAAAATGCCGAAAACACAAGCGAAGCAGAGGAAAAGCCTGTAAATGACACAGCTCCTCTTTGGCTCAAGAAGCCTTCCGAGTGTACGGAAGAGGAATACAAGGCATTTTATCACAAGGTATTCTCGGACTTTAACGACCCTCTTTTCTGGATACACCTTAATATGGACTATCCCTTCAGATTAAAGGGTATTCTTTACTTCCCTAAGCTCAAGCATGAGCTTGAATCCATAGAGGGTCAGGTAAAGCTCTATAACAACCAGGTGTTCATTGCAGATAATTTAAAAGAGGTCATTCCTGAATTTCTTTTGCTTTTAAAGGGTACTATCGATTGTCCCGATCTTCCTCTTAACGTAAGCCGAAGCTTTTTGCAAAACGACGGATATGTGACCAAAATGAGCAAATACATTACCAAAAAGGTTGCAGATAAGCTTAATTCACTCTTCAAGAAGGACAGAGCCGAATATGAAAAGTTCTGGGAGGATATAAGCCCCTTCATAAAGTACGGCGCTATGAGAGAACATGAGTTTTATGAAAAGGTAAAGGATATACTTCTTTTCAAAACTACCGACGGAAAGTATGAGACACTTAGCGAATATACTGATAATAATAAAGCAAAGGCTGAAAACAAGGTGTTCTATGCAAACGATGTACAGCAGCAGGCTCAGTATATCAAAATGTTCAGCGATGAAGGCATGGAAACAGTTGTTCTCGATACTAAGCTTGATATACCCTATGTCAGCTTTTTGGAAGCCTACAGCGGAGGCGTACAATTTGCAAGAATTGACTCAGCTGTGACCGATATACTTAAATCAGACAGCGATGACTCAGTTGACAAGGAAACTCTTGAAGAATTATTTAAGTCCGTACTTGGCAAAGATGACATTAAGATAAAGATCGAAGGGTTAAAGGACACCGATGTTTCTGCAATGATAGAGCTGAACGAACAGTCCAGACGTATGCAGGAAATGAGTGTGATGTACGGTATGGGCACCGATCCATTCCCTTCTGATGAAACACTTGTATTAAACAGCAGCAACAATGTAATAAAGCTTCTTATGGATATAAAGGACAGCAAGAAGGAAGAAGCAGAAATGATATGCAGGCATGTATACGATCTTGCTGTTATGAGTCATAGACCCCTTTCAATGGAAGCTATGACAGAATTTATTGCAAGAAGCAATAAAATAATGGAGCTTCTGGCAGAAAAATAAGTTTTTATGCTATTGAAAAAACAAAAATAATAATGTATAATTATTGTGATGAGAGTTGTAAGGCACTATCGTGCTGTGGAGAATATTTTTTGCGAGGTGTTGTTTTATGGAGAATATGAGAGTCATGCCTATATTATTGCTTGATGAAATAGTTCCCTATCCCAAATGCAGCTATACTTTAAGCGTTGATGATAATAAATATCTTGAGGCTATAAAGGCTGCAATGGGGGCTGACAGCTATATTATGCTCGTTAACGCAAAGGTTTATAAAAACGGCATTACAGAAGGCAATATTTTCAGGATCGGTACTGTAGCAAAAATCAAAAATGCAATAAGAGGTCTTGACGGAGGAATAAAGCTTTCTGTCAGATGTACAGAAAGAGCTTACATCGACAACGTTCAGAAACATGCGGATTTTTCACTATGTCATCTTGAAACAATGGTTGAGATAAATACGGCTGACGATGAAAAAACAAGCGTTGCCATTGAGCTGCTCAACGAGCTTTTCTCCAAATACAGAAGTTCTGTACCTATGCTTCAGCCTCAGCTTATCAATGAGGTCAGGCTCATAACAGATCTTGGACTTCTCTGCGACAAGCTTACAGATAAGCTTGTTAAGAGCTTTACGGATAAGAGAGCTGTTCTGGAAGAAACAGATATATACGAAAGAGCGCTTCTCACCATACGTTTGCAAAGGAAATAAAAAGAGCCGATGTCAAAAACGACATTATAATGAAAGCCAGAGAAAACATGGAGGATGCTCAGAAGGAATACTTCCTGCGTGAAGAGCTTAAGGCGATAAATGAAGAGTTAGGCGATAAAAGCGGCGTAGGAGAAGAGATAGAGGGCTACAGAGCCAAAATGGAAGAGCTGAATATGCCTGAATACGCTGTCGATAAGCTTGAAAAGGAATTTGAAAGACTCAAAAGAGTTACTCAGGGTACTGCCGAAGGCTCTATTATAAGAGATTACATCGATAATGTTCTGTCATTGCCCTGGGGTAAAATGAGTACAGAAAGCAAATCTCTTAAAAAAGCCGAACAGATACTTAACAAGGATCACTATGGTCTTGAAAAGGTCAAGGAAAGAATAATAGAATATCTTGCAGTCAGACTCAATGTGGATAATCCCAATGCGCCTATACTTTGTCTTGTCGGTCCTCCCGGTGTCGGCAAAACATCTATTGCAAAATCCGTAGCAAGGGCTTTAGGCAGAGAATATGTAAGAATGAGTCTTGGCGGTATAAGTGATGAAGCGGAAATAAGAGGTCACAGAAGAACATACTTAGGCGCTATGCCCGGCAGGATCATAACTGCCATAAAGCAGGCAGGCGCATCCAATCCCCTTATGCTTTTAGACGAAATAGACAAAATGGGAAGAGATTACAAGGGCGATCCTTCAGCAGCCTTCCTTGAGGTACTGGACGGTGAGCAGAATGTAAACTTTAGGGATAACTATATCGAAATGCCCTATGACCTTAGCAGATGTCTTTTTATATGTACTGCCAACAGTCTTGACACGATTCCTGCTCCTCTAAGAGACAGACTGGAGATAGTTGAGCTTTCAAGCTATACTCCTGAGGAGAAATATCATATAGCAGCTGAATATCTTGTTCCAAAGCAGCTTAAAGAAAACGGCCTTGAAAAGTCAAAGCTTAAAATAAGAAAAGAAGCTATCGATGAGATAATTGACTGCTACACACGTGAGGCAGGAGTAAGAACTCTTGAAAGGCTTATCGGTTCAATTTGCCGCAAGGCAGTCAAAATGCAGCTTGAAGACGATACGGCAATTGTTGTAACGAAAAAGAATCTTACGGATTTTCTCGGCAAGAAAAAATTCCATCCCGAAACTATAAACGCAAAGGACGAAATAGGTATATGCAAGGGACTTGCATGGACATCTGTAGGCGGTACCACACTTGACGTAGAGGTAAATATACTCAAAGGAAACGGAAAATTCAAAATAACGGGTAATGTAGGAAAAGTCATGGAAGAAAGCTATAATGCAGCCCTTAGCTATATAAGAGCCAATGCTGAAGCCTTAGGCGTGGATATTGACTTTGAAAATACCGATGTTCATATCCATATTCCTGAAGGCGCTACTCCAAAGGACGGTCCTTCAGCCGGTATCACTATGGCAACCGCTATGGTATCCGCTATGACCAAAAAGCCTATACGTGCCGACATTGCTATGACAGGTGAGATAAGCATACGAGGTAAGGTTATGCCTATCGGCGGACTTAAGGAAAAGGTACTGGCAGCTAAAAGAGCCGGTGTCAAGAAGGTCATTATCCCTGTTGAAAATGCTCCCGACCTTGAGGAAATACCCGAATACGGAAGAGAAAATATGGAATTCGTTCTTGCTGAAGCTATGAACGATGTTCTTACCAACAGTCTTATAAACTGATTTAATATTCGTATATATTAAATCCCTTAAACAATAATAAGCTGTCGCATTATGATCTGTATAAAGAGATCTTGATGCGGCAGCTTCATTTTATTTGCAGGTAAGGTCTTTTAAGCGAATTCCGCCTCTCGGTCGAACCATGCAGATAATTTCATAACTTAGAATTTGAAGAGTCTGTAAATATAATTATTTATCCTTTTGTGTTTTCTTTCCTCTTGACACAGCCTTATATTCAGCATTTATCTGAGCGCCTATAAGTATCACGCAGGACAGAAGATATATCCAAAGTGCAAATACAAAAAGCGTACCGATACTGCCATATATGACGGAATATCTGGAAAAATTATTTACATAGATATTAAAGAGCTTTGACACTATAAGCCAGCCCCCTATTGTAAAAAATATTCCCGGCATTATCTCCTTTATAGGTGTCCTTATGCCTATAGAGGACTTGTAGAGTATCACAAGAAAAACAAACATGATACCCATATTTGCAAAATAAATATACAGACTGTCAAATACATAAGGTATGTGCTTGATTATTTTAAAATCTACAAGCATATTATTGATAGCATCGCCGAAAATAACTATATACAATGTAGCAGACATACTTATTATAAAGAAGAACATAAGCAAAACGCTTAACAATCTTGCCTTGACATAGTCAAGGTTTTTGTGTATATAGGACTGGCATATTCCCTTTATCATTGTATAGAAGCCTGTGGAAGCAGTATATACAGCAATAAGCAAACTTGTTGAAAAAAGGCTTATACGCCTTTCGCCTATTACCTCAGCAACAAAGGAAGAAAGCATTTCTCCCACATCTCCGGGAACGATCCCTATGATTGTATTTATTATATTGTCTGTAGGTAAATTAAAAAAGCCAAAAAGAGTAAGCACAGCAATAATAAACGGAAATATTGCCAGTATCAGTCTGAAAGACAATGAATTGGCATATGTCAGAAGATCATTCTGTACTACCTTATATAAAACTTTTTTTATAAAATTCAAAACCTGTCTGCAATATTCCACTATGACCCCATCCTTGCAGAAAAAGGCAGCCGATACTTTCAGCTGCCCCTTTTCTTTATAAATTTACAAAGTACTATAACTTAATATGTCTTGGAAGACCGTCTACCATATATGGTAAAGCTTCGCCCTGAATAAGTGGCTTCATGTAGTCAATAGCTTCCTGTGAAAGGTATGTGCCGTCGTTGATTATCCACTCCTTAGGAACGGTCTTTTCAACATTGGCAATAGCGTTTACATCATAAATGCTTGTATTCATAAGATACGGCTTATTTGAGATCCTGTTGTATATACCTACCTTGCCTGTCTCACCGTCAAATGCAGCCTTTACAGCCTGTCCGCCAATAAGGAAAGCCTCATTTACGTCAGTAAGAGAACCGATATGGCTTGCACATCTCTGAATAGTACTGAATTCAATAGGTCTTGTCTTGCAGCCAAACTTATTGGCAACAAGTCTTGAAAGAGCTGTAGCGGTACCGCTTAATGCCTTGTGTCCAAAGCTGTCTACCATAAGCTCGCCCTGAGCTGCCGCTTCGCAGATATAAGTGCCGTTAGCGTCCTTTATACCCTCTGATACAGCTACAACTATCTGCTTCTTTGTCTTGCTTATTTCCTCGATCTTGGTAAGGAACTTGTCAATATCAAATGCCAACTCAGGAAGATAAATAAGGTCTACGCCTTCGCAGTCATCGCCCTTTGCAAGAGCTGCCGCAGCTGCAAGCCAGCCTGCATTTCTACCCATTATCTCAACTATTGTTACGATATTGATAGGCTGAACAAGTGCATCTCTTATAATTTCCTTAAGTGTAGCGCCGATATACTTAGCTGCTGAGCCATAGCCCGGAGTATGGTCGGTAACAGCAAGATCGTTGTCAATAGTCTTTGGAACACCCATGAATGTAATATCTGTAATGTTCTTGTCCTTTGCATAGGTACTCAACTGCTTTATGGTATCCATAGAATCATTTCCGCCAATATAGAAGAAATGCTGAATATCCATTTTTCTGAGAATAGCTATTATCTTGTCATAGGTCTCAGGACTCTTCTCTACTGTAGGAAGCTTGAATCTGCATGAACCTAAGAATGCAGACGGTGTTCTCTTTAAGATCTCAACGTCCATATCGTTCTTAATGTAGTCAGTCATGTCTATGTACTGCTCATTAAGAAGACCTTCGATACCGTTTCTCATTCCGTAGATCTTGTCGGCGCCAAGCTCCTTAGCGATTTTGAAAACGCCGGCTAAGCTGGAATTGATAACAGAAGTAGGACCGCCTGACTGACCAACAATAATATTTTTTGCCATAGTATAACCCCTTTCGTTAATCTTTTGGATATTTTTTTTATTATTATACCATTTCTGCATAAAAATTACAATAGCAGAATGAAAAAAATTGCCAAATATTTGGCAAATACTATGACAAAATTAGACTGAATATACAAAAAGGCCGGTGTATTAATTTTTTGTTTAGGGGAATATCGACCCTTCAGTCAGTCACGTTCAAAAACATCTTAGTCCAGAATTTTTGACGTGACTGACAGCTTCCCTTCTCTGAAGGGACGCCTTAGGTTTATTTTTTTCGAATTGCTTATTTACTTTAAAAAATGATACTTAAGCTGTTTCCACTACCTCCCCACCTCTAGCCTCCCCTAGCCCGCAGGGCGTCGGAGGGGAGGGGGACCATTTCAAACAGTTGTTTGAAATGGTGG
>CANQBT010000027.1 GCA_947589405.1 uncultured Clostridia bacterium
GAAAGTCTTTCCACTCTTGGTACCTATGATGTAACGGCAAATGTTGACGGAAAAACGCTTAAGGCAATATACGGCGCAGGCAGATGGGACTTTATAGAGCCTGTAAATTCTGTAGTATCCTTTGTAAAGAGTACAAGTGATAATAATAAAAGCGGAACTTTTGCAAAATCACATGTGAAGGAATACGGAAAAACACAAGAAGATACAGAGATTCTGGAAGAAAATCATTCGATTGCAACATCTTTCTTTACAACGGTTGTACAGAGCGAAAAAACTAATGTGCTTTGTGATATAGTGATTCCTGCCGGTACCAATTATATAAGATCAACTGACGGCAAACCGTCAAAGAGCGAATTTACAGTTTCTGACTCACCTGTTCTTAGTGATGCAGGAGGGGAAACTTATTCAGCACAGAGTACTGCTGAATATAAGATGCAGGTTGCCTATACCTTTGACGGTGAGGGAAGTCAGTTTGGTATTATAGTAAATAATCTTTATTCTCCCAATGCAAAGGCATATATAAGAGCTTGTACAGATGATGAATATGCACAGGCATTGGCTGATGGCTATAAAGAAGCAGCAGTTGATAGCGGTGCTGCAACTGTCAGCTTAGATTAAGGAGGAGATCGTTATGAAAAAATATACTAAGCCCGAATTAATTTTAACAAGCATTAAATCTCAGGATATTATAACAGTAAGCGCTATAAATGCTGCCGAACAGTTAAAAGGGAAATATAAGGGTATCACTTTTGGTGAGATCAGCTTCTTCTGATACTACGGCGGTATAAACGGTACACAAGCCAATATAATTATGAAATAACAAATAAATACATAATTATACAAGCATTACCCCGCATACAATTAATGTATGCGGGGTGATTTTTTGAGCAGAATTAAATTTGCTGTTATAGGAGGAGACAAAAGATATAAATATCTTTGCGGCATATTGGAAAAAGAGGGCTGGACAGTAAATGTTCACGGCAATAAATACTGTGAAGATGATGGATATAAAAATACATTGAAAAATGCAAACGCTGTAATTGCGCCAATACCCTTTTCAAAAGATGATATAAATGTAAATATGGATCCCGGCGATGCTCTTAAGGCAGATGAGCTTATACAAGACATGATAAGAAACAATATCAAAAGCATAATATGCGGTGTGCTCAGCGACAAAATGAGAAAAAAATTTATGGATTCGGATATAAAAGCATATGATTTTTTCGATATGGAGGAGGTTGCCGTATACAATGCCGTGCCTACTGCTGAGGGCGCTGTTATGACTGCCATACAGGAAAGCAGCAAGGTGCTCTTTGGTAAAAAGGCTCTTGTAATAGGCTGCGGACGCTGCGGAAGGGTGCTTGCAAATATGCTTAAGGGCATAGGCGCAGACGTATATGTTACATTCAGGAAAAGGACAGACAGGACTTATATAAATGTATACGGAATGAAAGCGGTAAATATTGAAGAGCTGAATATCAGCATAGGTCAATATGATTTTATATTCAATACGGCTCCTGCTCTTGTCCTTGATAACAAGCTGCTTGAAAAAATAAACAAGGACTCTGTTATTATAGATATAGCACAGGCGCCGGGAGGACTTGATTACAGCTGCGCCAGAAGGCTTGATATAAAAGCCGTGTACTGTCCCGGACTTCCCGGCAGAACGGCGCCCTATACGGCTGCCGAGATACTGAGGTCGGCGATAGTCGATATTGTGCCGTATCTGTAAATATCACCTATGTAAATTTTGTATCATAGTATACAACGGAGGTGATTATTGTGTATGAGCAAGGATTGAATATAGGACTTTGCTTATGTGGTTCATTCTGTACTCTTTCTAAAGTGGTGGACGAAATAAGAAAGCTGAAGGAAAGGGGATATAATATATATCCGATAATGAGTTATAATGCGGGAAGTATGGATACAAGATTCGGTACTGCCGAGCATTTCAGAAACGAGATAACAGAAATTACAGGAAACAAAATTATTTCAAGCATAAAGGACGCCGAACCTATAGGCCCACGTAAATATCTGGACGTTATGGTCGTGGCGCCATGTACAGGCAATACTTTGGCAAAGCTCAATAACGGCATTACCGACACGCCCGTAACTATGGCATGCAAGGCTCATCTTAGGAATAACAGACCCCTTGTGCTGGCTGTATCCACCAATGATGCGCTGGGCGTAAGCCTTAAAAATATCGGCGGTCTGCTTATAAGAAAAAATATTTATTTTGTTCCCTTCGGACAGGATAATTATGAAAAGAAGCCTCTTTCAATGATTGCGGATTTCAGCAAAATAGAGGACACGATAATATCGGCTGTAGAGGGCAGACAGCTTCAGCCAATTTTAATTTAAAAAAAATCGAGGCTATCTGCAAAATGCTGTATTTACAAGCATTTGCAGACGACCTCGATATTTGTCCTATTCATCAAGCTGCGCCAGTATAAGCTTAGGATCTGTTGATACATCATCTTTGAATACCGAAAAATCAAGATGACAGTCCAGAGCTGAGCTATAGCCGGTGGGCTTTGCTATCTTTCCTATCGTATCTCCTCTGTATACGGCTTGACCTTCTGATACAGTCAGATTTTCCTGAAGCTGACTGTATGTAGTTTTCCAGCCGTTTCCGTGATCCAGCTCTACCGTAACTCCATCTACATTATCCTTCCTTATAGCCGCTACAGTACCGTCCGCCGCTGCCATAACGTCTGTTCCCAAAGGGGCTGAAATGCATATGGAGTCGTTTGTTCTGTACTGCTCAAGTGTCCTGTCAAATATTCCTGTTTCAACGCTGTAGTCCATAACTATCTGTCCCGATACGGGCCAGCTCATTTCTTGATTGTCGTCAAATAATGTAAGATCGGCGCTTTCATTTGTATCATATAGGGAAGTGCTGTCAAGAGCACGTCTTGTAATTGCTTCCGTAGGAGCTTCTGATGCAGATGCCGTTTCCGTTGCTGCTTCGGTAGTGAGCTTTGATACGTTGGACTTGTCTACGGGAGCGATCTCTTCCTCAGGATTTATATTTCCGTTGTCGGCGCTGCCGCCTGAATTAAGTATAGAAATACCAAAGGCTATCAATAAGAATACTGCTGCCAGAGTGTACAGTATCATATAAAAGCCTTTCTTGTCATAGTTTTCGTTATTGTTCATAATTACACCTCCTGAAGCTATTATTGACTCAATATAAAAATTTATACGTTTAAATGATTTTTTGTTATAAAACTTTAAATTATTTATGTACAAGCGGGCAAAAATAGTGTATAATTAAAAAAAGATAAAAATTATCGGAGGTAAATCGGATGTCAATAAATTTAAAAGGAAAAAATCTCCTGAAGCTTTTAGATTATTCACCGGAAGAAATAGGCTATCTTCTGGATCTGGCTTCAGAGCTTAAGGATAAAAAAAAGAAGGGGATCCCTACCGAAATCCATAAAGGCAAGAATATTGCGCTGATATTTGAAAAGACCAGTACCAGAACAAGATGCGCCTTTGAGGTGGCAGCTCATGATCTGGGTATGAGCACTACATATCTTGATCCTTCAGGCTCTCAGATAGGCAAGAAGGAAAGCATTGCCGATACTGCAAGAGTATTGGGCAGAATGTATGACGGCATTGAGTACAGAGGCTTTGGACAGGATATTGTCGATGAGCTTGCCAAATACGCAGGCGTTCCCGTGTGGAACGGTCTTACCAATGAATTTCACCCTACACAGATACTTGCAGACCTTCTTACAATAAGAGAACATTTGGGAAGAATACAGGGCACAAAGCTTGTATATATGGGCGATGCCCGCTACAATATGGGAAATTCACTTATGGTAGCCGCTGCCAAAATGGGTATGCATTTCACAGCCTGCGCTCCCAAGAAATACTTCCCGGATCCTGAGCTTGTAGACATATGCAAAAGACTTGCCGAAGAAACAAGCGGTTCCATAATCCTTACGGAAAATGTTGAAGAGGGCACAAAGGGTGCCGATGTGATATATACAGACGTATGGGTATCTATGGGCGAACCCGACCGAGTGTGGGAAGAGAGAATAAAGGAATTATCTCCCTACAAGGTAACTGAGGATATAATGAAAAATGCCGGAGATAAGGCAATATTTATGCATTGTCTTCCTGCCTTCCACGATCTTAAAACAACCATAGGAAAGGAAATGGGCGAAAAGTTCGGCATTTCCGATATGGAAGTGACGGATCAGGTGTTTGAAGGTCCTCAGTCTGTAGTATTTGACGAGGCGGAAAACAGAATGCATACAATAAAGGCTGTAATGTATGCCACATTATAGTATGATGCAATAAATATAGTTTGGAGAACAGTAAAATGAGTGATGAAAGAAGAAAAATAATATACAGCGCCATGCAGCCTTCGGGAGTTCCTTCTCTTGGCAACTACTTAGGCGCACTTAAGAATTGGAAATATTTACAAGATGACTATGACTGCCTTTTTGCTGTGGCAAATATGCACGCTCTTACGGTAAGGCAGAATCCGACAGAATTGAGAAAGAGGACAAGAGATCTTATAGCTTTGTTTTTAGCAATAGGTCTTGACCCTGAAAAGCATATAATATATGTGCAGTCAGATGTAAATGCTCATGCGGAGATAGCTTGGATATTAAGCTGCTTTACATATATGGGCGAGCTTAACAGAATGACTCAGTTCAAGGACAAGGCGTCAAAGCATTCAGACAATATAAACGCAGGTCTTTACACCTATCCTGTGCTTATGGCGGGAGATATTCTACTCTATCAGAGCGATCTTGTGCCTGTAGGCGCAGACCAGAAGCAGCATCTTGAAATATGCAGGGATATTGCCGGACGTTTCAACAGCATATACGGCAATGTTTTCAAAATCCCTGATCCATATATTCCTAAGGTAGGCGCAAGGATAATGGGACTTCAGAATCCTGAAAGGAAAATGAGCAAGTCCGAAAGCGACAATCTCAACAATGTAGTATATATTTTAGATGAGCCTAACGTTATAGCCAATAAGATAAAGAGAGCGGTAACAGACTCGGATACAGAGATAAGATATGGCGAAGATAAGCCCGGAATAAGCAATCTGCTTAATATTTACTGTGCCGTAACGGACAAGACCCCTGATGAAGCGGTCAATGACTTCAAGGGCTGCGGCTACGGTGAATTCAAGAAGAGCGTAGGCGAGGCTGTGGTAGAGCATATGAGACCTATACAGGAGAGCTTCAAGGAATATTCCTCCGATAAGTCTTATATTGACAAAGTAACTAAGGAAGGCGCTCAAAAGGCGTCCTACCTAGCAAATAAAACCTTGAACAAGGTAAAGAAAAAGGTCGGTTATCCGATGAATTAAGGAGGTAATTTTATGAGTATCGTACCAATGAAGGAAAAGAAATTCGATATGGTAGGCTTCGGCGAGGTCATGTTAAGACTTTCTCCCGGCAACAAGGAAAAGATCTCAAGAAGCGAAAGCTTTGAAAAGCAGGCAGGCGGTTCAGAGCTTAATGTAGCGTCAGGCGCAGCCTTCTTAGGCGTAAGAACAGCCATTATTACAAGACTTCCCGATAACAAGGTAGGAAGATTTGCGAAGTACAAGATAAGATACGGCAACGTTTCTGACGATTATCTTATTTATGATACCTCAAAGAATGCAAGACTTGGTATTTATTACTATGAGGCAGGCGCTTATCCCAGAAAGTCATCTGTAGTATACGACAGAGCCAATTCATCTATATGTACTATGAGCGCTGATGAGATCAATCCTAAGGTTTTCGACAACACAAGACTCTTCCATGTAAGCGGTATCACAATGGCGCTTAATGAGAATCTTAAGGATATTGTTATCGATACTGTAAAGAGGTTCAAAGCGGCAGGGGCTGCGGTAAGCTTTGACGTTAACTACAGAGCAAAGCTTTGGAGTGAAGAGGAAGCTAAGGCTGCTATACTTCAGGTGCTTCCCTATGTAGATATACTCTTTGTATCAGAAGAAACATCAAGAAGAATGATGCAAAAGACAGGCACTCTTGAGGAAATAATGAAGAGCTATGCAGACGAATATGGCTGTAAGGTAGTAGCGACTACAAAGAGAGAGGTAGTAAGCCCTACAAGACATAACTTTGGTTCTAAGCTTTACTATGACGGCAATTTCTATGAAGAACCTGCTTATGAGAACATAGAGGTAATAGACAGAATAGGTTCAGGCGATGCCTATGTTGCGGGAGCGCTCTATGCTCTTCTTACTACCGATGATCCTATGGAGGCCGTAAGATACGGCAACGCTATGTCAGCTGTCAAGTGTACTACAAACGGCGATATGCCTGCTGCATCACTTGAGGAAATACAGAGCGTTATCAAGTCCCATACTGCCGAAGGTCCTCAGGAGGAGATGAGCAGATAATGGGTTTTTGTACATGTACCGATACAAAATGTCCCTTGAATCCCGTAAACCATGACAAGGGCTGCGCTCTGTGCATACAGAAGTGTCTTAAGGACAATGAGATCCCCAGCTGTTTTTTTAATAAGGTAAATAAAAACGTAGAGGATAAGGACTATACATTCATTGGCTTTGCAAGACACGTACAAAGAAATATGTAACTATTGAAACCGCTGCCACACAGCGGTTTTAATGTCTTTTGTTTATTTCAAAGGTATAGTTTAATAACAATTTTTGATGATAGGGAGGTGCTTTTATGGCAAAATACAAATGCGGAATATGCGGTTATGTTT
Organism: uncultured Clostridia bacterium; assembly: GCA_947589405.1. GTDB lineage: Bacteria > Bacillota > Clostridia > Lachnospirales > CAG-274 > CANPXH01. The sequence goes on from CANQBT010000027.1 coordinate 6,712, forward strand.
ACGATGAGGAGAAGGAAGGCAAGCCCTTTGGCGAACTGGAATGCTGCCCTATGTGCAAGCAGGGTATAGAGGTATTCAGGTTAGTCGAACAGGAGCCTGAGCCTGTTTTGGAAAACAGCGGCTCACATCTTGAATACGACAGGGAATATGCTCGTTTTGACGAAAGCATAAGATATATGGATCAAATACATAAAATGGCGGTTACAGGCCGCCCTGTTATAGAAGCTATGGGTACTCGCATGCCTATGCCAAATTGGGACGACATACTTGTGCTGGGAGCGCAGCTGAATCCCCCGCCACTTATGGAGGACGAGGAAGTCAGCATAAAAACCGTAATTGGCAAAAATGCAAAGAAGCCTATGGTACTTGACGGTCCCGTATATATTTCCCATATGTCCTTCGGCGCTCTTTCAAAGGAAACAAAAATAGCTCTTGCAAAAGGCTCCGCTATGGCAGGAACGGCAATGTGCAGCGGAGAAGGCGGCATATTGCCTGAGGAAATGGCGGCTTCATATAAGTATATATTTGAATATGTGCCTAACCGCTACAGCGTAACGCCTGAAAATTTGCAAAATTCAGATGCTATTGAGATCAAAATAGGTCAGGGCACAAAGCCCGGTATGGGAGGACATCTGCCCGGAGAAAAGGTAACGGAGGAAATTTCCAAAATAAGAAATAAGCCTTTAGGCAAGGATGTCATTAGTCCGTCAAGGTTCCCCGATATAAACACCAAAGAGGAATTAAAGGAGCTTGTGGAACAGCTGAGAATGTGCTCACAGGGAAGGCCCATCGGTATAAAGATAGCTGCCGGCAGGATCGAAAAGGATATGGAGTACTGCGTGTTTGCAGAGCCTGATTTTATTACAATAGACGGAAGAGGTGGAGCCACAGGCGCCAGTCCCGGTATAATAAGGGATTCCACAAGTGTTCCCACCATATATGCTCTTTACAGAGCCGTAAAATACCTTAAGGAGAACAATAAGGATATAGACATTGTAATAACAGGAGGTCTGAGAGTGTCCTCAGACTTTGCAAAGGCTATAGCAATGGGAGCGACAGCTGTTGCGGTAGCTTCTGCGGCTATGATAGCGGCAGCCTGTCAGCAGTATAGAATATGCGGCAGCGGAAACTGTCCTGTAGGTATGGCTACACAGGACCCTGACCTTAGGAAAAGGCTGGATACAGATAAGGCGGCTCAAAGAGTAGCAAACTTTTTAAACTGTAGCTTTGATGAGCTTAGGACATTTGCCCGCATTACGGGACATAAGGACATACACGATATGAGCGTTGATGATCTTTGCACTATAAGCAGAGAAATTTCCGAATTTACGGATATACCTCACGCCTGAAATATAAAGGGCTGTTCCTCATTTTTGCATTGATGGGGCAGCCCTATTTATATTGTGCATATACTGTCAAGACGGTTTTGATACATAATGCTTATTAACAGCCACTTTCTTTTATGCATATATTTATGTATGTTGAAAAATATATAAATAAATGATATAATGAAAAACGAAGGAAAGTGATAAAATGAGCTGTAAAAATAAGGCGGCTGTTTTTGCTATTATGGCAGCAGCATTATATGCAATAAATATACCTTTGTCAAAAATCCTTCTGAAGGACGTAACTCCCACCATGATGGCTGCTCTGCTGTATATGGGAGCAGGAATGGGACTTATCATATACAGTCTTATACTTCGTATCTTCGGAAGGAGCACAGATAAAGAACATCTTACTAAGAAGGAATTGCCTTTTACCGTATCGATGATACTGCTGGATATAGCTGCGCCTATACTTCTTATGCTGGGGGTCAGAAGTACCGATTCGGCAAATGTATCATTGCTTAATAATTTTGAGATAGTTGCAACATCTGTAATAGCGTTTGTGATTTTCAGAGAGGTTATTTCAAAAAGACTGTGGACAGCCATATTTCTTGTGACGGCAGCAAGTATTATGCTGAGCTTTGAGGGAAGCGGCAGCTTTGATTTCAACAAGGGTTCGCTTTTTGTAATAGGCGCCTGCATATGCTGGGGCTTTGAAAACAACTGCACAAGAATGCTCAGCTCTAAAAGCTCTGTGGAGATAACGACTATAAAGGGCTGTTTTTCAGGATTGGGAAGCCTTATTATTGCCTTTATAATAGGGGAAAGACTTCCGACGGCAGCGTATCTGCTTTCGGCTCTTGTTCTGGGCTTTGTTGCTTATGGACTTAGCATTAATTTCTATATTATGGCTCAGAAGGACTTAGGCGCAGCAAAGACCAGTATATATTATTCCATATCGCCGTTTTTAGGTGTTATTTTCAGTCTGATCATATTAAGAGAAAGACCCGATATGGTATTTTTTGCGGCTATGCTCATTATGGCAGTAGCCACAGTAATTACAGCAAAGGATACAATAGCTGTCCAGCACACTCATGAACATGTCCATGTGCATACTCACATTCACAGGCATGGAAATATAGTTCATACCCATGAGCACGCCCATGTGCACTCACATATACATACGCATAATACAGCTGAGGACATTCATGACCATATTCATACAGACAAAGAACTAATTGACCATAATCATGTCCATATTTAACCAAAAAATAGTAAAATTTTTTACTTGAAATCCATTAGTTAACTTGCTATAATGGTAAAAGTTTTAAGGGGTAGGAATAACAACGTGTTATAATTACATCTTAAGTGAAGATCAAGGAGGAAAATTTTATGATTGCAAAAATAACGGCATTTTTAATTTTCTTTGTAATGTTTATTCTTATAGTTTCGGATAAGATCGAAAGACACAAGGTAACGCTTAACTGCGCAGTACTTACGATTTTACTGGTTTTCGGACTGTCGATGCGAAGCCTGAGCGCCATAACGGAGACCCTTAATATAAAGACATTATTCACTCAGTCCTTTTGGTACAGTACAGGAAGTGCAGAGGAATCCTCTACCGGTATCAACTGGGCGACTATCATATTCATATTGGGCATGATGGTAATGGTAGAGGGAATGGCGAAGTCAGGATTTTTCCGCTGGCTGTGTATGTGGCTTGCAAAGCTTGTAAACTATAAGCCGATACCGCTTTTTATAGCGTTTATGATAATGTCGGCAGTACTTTCCATGTTTATTGACAGCATTACGGTGGTACTTTTCCTGGCAGCCGTTACAATAGAGCTTGCCAGACTCCTGAAATTCAATCCCATACCTATGATCATTTCGGAGATATTCTGCGCCAATCTGGGAGGCTCCGCCACTATGTGCGGAGATCCGCCCAATATAATAATAGGCACATCATTCCATCTGACATTCGGTGATTTCCTTGTCAATACAGGCGTTATATCAGGTATAGGACTTGTGCTTGTAGTATTATACTTTTATATAGTGTTCAGAAATAAGCTGATCACAGATGAACATGCCAATGTAGATATTTCAACTATGCCAAAACCGTCCTCAGCCATTACAAGCAAGGGGCATTTTGCGGCAAGCTGCGTTATATTTGCAAGTGCGGTCGTAATGCTTATCACTCATGCTCAGACAGGGCTTACGGTTGCTTTTATAGGTATGTTTATAACAGTCGTTACGCTGTTGGCAGCAGGAAGAGATGCATATAATATACTTAAGAAAATAGATTATAAGACGCTGTTGTTCTTCGTGGGTCTGTTTATAGTAGTAGGCGGACTTGAACAAACGGGTATACTTGAGGATATAGCAGGGCTTATAGAGGCCATAAGCGGCGGCCACAATATAGCTATGATCGCCATTATTATATGGGTATCCGCTATTGCCAGCGCCTTTGTGGACAATATTCCCTTTGCCGCAACAATGATACCCGTAATAAGCAGCCTTGCAGAGGCTACAGGTATAGATATAGGCGTTCTGGCATGGACGCTGTCAATGGGTACGGATATAGGCGGCAGCGCTACTCCGATAGGCGCTTCCGCAAATGTTGTGGGTACTTCTGTAGCCGCAAAGAACGGATATATAATAGGCTGGGATAAATTCTGCAAATATGCGGTGCCTGCAACTCTTATAGTAGTTACTGCTTCAATGCTCATAATATTTGTAAGATATTGTTGATCGGAAGAGGGGGATAACATGAACAATCAGATAATTATTGCAATAGGACGTGAGTTCGGCAGCGGAGGGCATAAGATCGCTCAGAAGCTGGCAGAGGATCTGGGACTTAATTTTTATGACAGACGTATGCTTGACGAGCTTGCCGAAAAGAAAAAAATAAGAATAGAGTTTCTTGAAAAATATGATGAAGAGCCAAGAAAGTTTTTCGGAGCAAGAAGCGTAGATGCAAGAACAAAGTCATATTCAAATTCCATAGAGGAGATCATTGCCGAGATGCAGTTTGAATATTTAAGAGAAAAGGCCGACAAGGGAGAAAGCTTTGTGATAGTAGGACGCTGTGCAGAGGAAGTGCTTAAGGACAGAAAAGGTCTTATTTCTATATTTATACTGGCAGATCATGACGACAAGGTAAAGAGGACTATGGATAAATTCCACATAGATGAAAAGGAAGCAATATTAAAGAATAAAAGACATGATAAGACCAGGAAGAAGTATCATAATGTCCACTCAGAGGGCAAATGGGGAGATTCCAGAACATATGACTTATGCATAAACAGCAGTAAGCTTGGCATAGACGGAACTGTCGGCATACTTAAAAAATATATAGGCGAAAGGGTATGCAAATAAACAGACATATATATTTTATAGCTCAACATATTGTGCCTAAATTGTGATCAAATTATGTTAATTCTTGATTTTTTGTACAAAATAGTGTAGTATAGGTATATACATGAAAGTCAGAGGAGGTTATTTATGAAATCAAAAGTTTACTTTTCAAAAAAATTAACGCCGGAGAATGTGACTGATATGTATAAGCTCACAGGTTTTGAACCGAAGGGCAATATACTTGTTAAGCTCCATTCAGGTGAAACAGGCAACCAGAATTTTTTAAAGCCGGATTTTTTAAAGCCGATCATAGAGTATGTAAACGGAACGGTAGGCGAATGCAATACAGCCTATGAGGGAACAAGAGATACTACAGAAAAGCATCTTAAAACTCTTGAAGAGCATGGCTGGTCAAAGTACTTTAATGTGGATCTTCTTGATGCCGAAGGCCCTGATATGGAGTTAAGCATTCCCAACGGAAATGTTATTAAGAAAAATTTTGTAGGCAAGGATATTGCAAAGTATGATTCAATGCTTGTACTTTCACATTTTAAGGGACACCCTATGGGCGGATACGGCGGAGCATTGAAGCAGCTTTCTATCGGCTTGGCTTCATCATACGGAAAGGCATATATACATGGCGCAGGCGATCCCGACGCTTTCTGGAGTACAGATGTTAATTTGTTCTTGGGAGCTATGGCAGATGCCGCATCTTCCGTAATAGATTATTTTAAGGGAAAAATAGTATATATAAATGTAATGAAGAATATGTCTGTAGACTGTGACTGCTGTGCAGTTGCGGAGGATCCCTGTATGGCTGATATAGGCATACTTGCTTCAACCGATCCTGTTGCCATAGATCAGGCTTGTATAGATCTTGTATATAATTCTGATGACAAGGGCAGGGATCATCTTGTGGAGAGAATAGAATCCAGAAACGGTATCCATACCATTGAAATGGCTGCAAAGCTTAACATCGGCTCAAGAGAATACGAGCTTGTAAATGTAGATTAATAAAGGGGACTGCTGTGCATTTTTGTACAGTAGTCTTTTTGCGCAGATATGTATTGTATAGACACTATCAATAAAAATATATATTATAATTATATAAGCATAAAATATATTGCTCTTATAATTGAGGTGCTGTTATGAAAAAAAGGGATTTTGACAAAAGAAAGCTTAAGGATAAAAATATAATTGCAACCATATTGACTATCATACTTATTTCTGTCGTACTTATTATTTCCAATATCAAGATAAGCCGCCTTACGGAAAACCGCTGTCTTGAGAGAATACAAGAGGTTGCCAATACGGTCATGGACGATGTTATCGATAAGATAACTAACGACAGCCGTATTCTTAACGCAGTAGCTGAGATAATCACCATAGATGAGGATTTCGATACGTCTACCATGCAGAAGATACTGCAGGAGTTTTCTCCCCTTACGGCATCGGGAAATATAAATCTGCTTCTTCCCGGAGATAGGGTAATTACAAGGGAAACAGTAATAGACGGCAAGGGTAAAATATCATTTGAGGAAGAGGCGGCTCTTGGCGAGCACGTCACAAACAGAATGATAAGCCTTATGGATGATAATAAGCAGGTAATACGTCATTTTGTACCCATAGTGCATGACGGCAAAACCGTTGCTATGCTTTATTCCTCCACAAATCTTGAAAAGCTCCCCGATGCCCTGAATATAGACAATATGTATAACGGAAGCGCCAGCGTATACATAATCGACCGTGAAAACGGAGATTTCATTATGGATACACTTCATGATAAGCTTGGTAACATTAACTCTATGGGTATGAAGAAAACAAAGGACAGCGTTACAATGGAGGATGTCGGCAGAGACATAACGGAAGGCAGATCGGGTCATATGCAGTTCCGCTCCGATACTATGGGCGAGTATGTCTACTTCTATTTTACACCTATAAAGTATGAGAATTTTAATATAGGCGAAGCAAAGGATATAAATAAGTGGACCGTAGCGGTTACCGTCCCCGAGTCTGAAGCCCTGAGAAATCTTTACAATGTAAGAAAGGTATGCTTTGCCCTTTGCGCTGCCGAATCTCTTATACTTATCATATATCTTATATGGACGCTTAGGAACACTAAGGTGACGCTTGAAAAGGCTGTACTTGAAGAACGTCTTGTTAAGGCGGAAAATGCAGAAAGAGCAAAGACGATGTTCCTTTCAAATATGTCCCATGATATAAGAACGCCTATGAACGCAATCATAGGCTATGCTACCCTTGCAGCTGCAAATTTGAACGATACCGACAGGATAAAGGATTATCTTTCTAAGATACTTTCATCAAGCAATCATCTGCTCAGCCTTATAAACGATATACTGGATATGAGCCGTATTGAAAGCGGACGTGTATACATAGAGGAAACAGAGTGCAGTCTCCCCGATATACTCAAGGATCTCAGAACGATACTGCAAAGCCAGATGAAATCAAAAAATCTTGATTTCTTTATGGATACCATTGATGTTATAGACGAAGATGTGTACTGTGATAAGCTTCATCTCAATCAGGTGCTTCTGAATCTTCTCAGCAATGCTATAAAGTTTACTCCTTCGGGAGGTTCCGTTTCTCTTACCATAAAGCAGAAGCACGGTGCTCCTTCAGGCTATGCATCATATGAAATAAGGGTTAAGGACACAGGCATAGGTATGAGTCCAGAGTTTTTGAAGCATGTGTTTGAGCCTTTTGAAAGAGAGAGCAATACTACCGTAAGCGGTATACAGGGCACAGGACTTGGAATGGCAATAGCTAAAAATATAGTCGACATGATGGGCGGCAAAATCGAAGTCAAGAGTGAGCAGGGCAAGGGAACCGAATTTATACTTGATATTGAGCTTAGACTTCAGTCAGAAAGTCGTCAGATAGAGGTAATTAAAGAGCTTCAGGGCATGAACGCCCTTGTAGTCGACGATGATTATACTGTGTGCGATAGTGTAACAAAAATGCTTGTACAGCTGGGATTAAGAGCACATTGGACTATGTACGGCAAGGAGGCTGTGCTTCATGCCAAGCAGTCAGTAGAGCTGGGCGATGCATTTGACGCATATATTATTGACTGGCAGATGCCAGATCTGAACGGTATAGAGGTAGTAAGACAAATAAGAAATGAAATAGGCGATATAGTTCCTATTATAATACTTACAGCTTACGACTGGTCAAGTATTGAGACCGAAGCAAGAATGGCAGGAGTCACAGCCTTTTGCAATAAGCCGATTTTCCTGTCAACATTAAGGGATACTCTTCTTTCTGCAATAGGACGTGATAACGGAAATGCTGATGACGATGCGGTAATGCCTGCTGCGCCTGAGGATATAAAGGGCAAGCGTATACTTCTTGTGGAGGATAATGAGCTTAATAGTGAAATTGCAGAAGCGATACTTACAGAAAACGGATTATATGTAGATACAGCCGATGACGGAAGCGTAGCCGTTGATAAGGTAAAAAATTCGGAACCGGGATATTATGACCTTATACTTATGGACGTGCAGATGCCTATAATGAACGGCTATGAAGCGACTATCGCCATAAGGGGACTTGAAAATGAAAGGCTTGCGTCTATTCCTATTATAGCCATGACCGCAAACGCATTTAACGAGGATAAGGAGCTTGCAATTAACAGCGGTATGAACGATCATATTGCCAAACCTCTTAACGTTGAGAAGCTTTTTGAAGTGCTTCACAAATATCTTACCGAAAAATAAATTCAGGTATATTTTTAAAGGCTTTTTCATATATTGTTTTATCTCTATAGGAGGAATTATATGAAAATATTCCTGGATCCCGGACATGGAGGAAACAATCCCGGAGCAAGAGGACCAAACGGTATAAGAGAAGCCGATGTGAACCTTGATATAGCTCTCAGAACAGGCAGACTTTTACAGAGCGAAGGCTATAGTGTGCGCTTTTCAAGAGTTGGAGATGAAAGCGTGTCATTGCAGAGAAGGGCAATGCTGGCTAACGAGTGGGGCGCAGACTATTTTGTGAGTATACATTGCAACTCAAATATCAATCCTATTTATACCGGCACGGAGACCTTTTACTACAGAGAGGGCAGCGTTTCGGAAAGCTTTGCTCTTCAGGTGAATACATCTCTTGTAGCGGAAATAGATACCAGAGACAGAGGTATATCTCAGGCAAACTTTGCCGTGCTCAGGCTTACCGATATGCCGGCTATACTTGTGGAAACTGCATTTATAAGCAATCCTCAGGAGGCGGCTCTTCTGGCAATGCCGTCATTCAAGCAGAAATGTGCAATAGGCATATCAAGGGGAATAATTACATTTACTCAATAACAGGCTTTCCGGAAACGGAGGAGGCTATATAAAGATACCGAAGGAAATATAAGGGACTGTCGGCAATTGCCTATAAAACGGCTTTTGCAAACAGTCCCTTTTTATTCAATATCTACACAATCAAAGCTTTGATAAAATTAAAGATCATACAGCACGATCCCGCCCTTTTTTGAATATCCGCTGAACATCATTTCCCTGAAATCAAGCCAGTTATATGTGCCGTATGTAACGGCCTTTACCATAAGAGTATCGGCATATTCAATATATCCTCCAAGCCAGAACCAATGCCATTCAAAGTTTTCAAAAGATGGATTTTTATGCTTGAGAAGAAGCACGGGAACAATAATGTTGCTGTCAATATGGCTTACGACAGCATCTCTCAGCTTTTTATACTCTGTATCGCTGTATATGGCGCTTACTTTAATATTTTCATCGCCTACGCTATGCAGATAGTCATAAAATCCGTCAACATATATTTCAAGAGTGTCTATGCCGCTTATTCTGGGACTTAAAAAGGGCTTCATAATTTTGGAAAAAGCTATATAGTCCTTATCGGTCAGATCATTGCAGTCAAAGGGATACAAATGCCTGAGACCGAATTGTCTGGCAAGATGTATACAGCTGTCGCAGGCGGTGACAGCGCCGCATCCTCCAAGCTTCATCCATGGGTCTGTAAAAAGATCTTGTCGCCAGCCTATATATTTCCCTATTTTGAACAAATCAAGTTCTTTTCTCATATACAACACTACCTTTATGTTTTTTGCATAAATAATTTTATCATATTGAAATTACTTTGTAAATATGATTGAAAAAAATTATTTAATGCTGTATACTGAATTATATGGCGAAAAAAAGGAGAATGTTTATGCAGAAAACAAGAAAATACATAATAGGCATCATAGCCGTAATAATTGTTCTCTTGGGCTTCGTTGTTCAAAAGTCGGATATTCCGATCTCCGAAAACGGCAATGTGGAGATAGTACATACCTTCCACAGCGATGAACAGCTAAAGGATCATTATGAAAAGCATGGTATAGACATGGGATATGATTCGCCCGAAGCTTATCTTGAAGGCGCCAACAGGGTCGTGGCTTCTAAGGAGGCTCTTCATAAGCTGGAGGCGGAAGACGGAGATGATGTCTACTATCTGGAGGATACGAATGAATTTGTAATAGTTTCAAAGAAAGGGTATATCAGAACTTATTTTAATCCAAGCGATGGGATAGATTACTATAACAGACAATAGGAGAATACAATGAAAAGATCAATAGCTCTTATACTTACTTTTACACTTATTATTTCAATATTTAATGTATGTACCCTTACGGTACAGAGCGCTGATTCTGTGCTTACTCAATGCTATGGCTGGTATGAAACCATACATATGAAGTGGAGTAATGACACCGCTCCTTCAAAAGCTAAGGTGGAGTACAGGAAAAGCGGAACGCAGACCTATACACCTATAGACAGTCAGCTTATAAGAAGCTCAGACGATGGCTGTGTAGCTGATATAGTAGGTATATCACAGGGAATATATGATATAAGGATAACTGCGTCATCAGGACAGGTAATTGAAAAAAGCAATATTCCTGTAGCTCGCCATGACCGTTCGGGTTATGGCCATTTCGGCACCGATTCAGGCGTAGGCGGATATAATAACGACGGTACGCCAAAGAGCAATGCTCAGATAGTATATGTTACAAATGAAACTAAAAATACAGTAAAGCTGGGCTCATATACGGGACTTTGCAACATTGTGAAGAAAGCTTCGGGTTCAGGACCGCTTATTGTGAGAATAATAGGAAAGATAGACACTCAGACAAGGGATTCAGACGGTACTAAGAAAACGGATATAAATAATGGCGTTGTTGCTCTTAACGGACTTACGGACAAGGTGCTTGATAAGGATTCATATTTCAATATGCTTGATGTGGATTCTGTAAGCAACATTACAATTGAAGGCATAGGCACAGATGCCGTAATTGAAAAGTGGGGCTTTACATTCAAGAAGTGCAGCAGCATAGAGGTAAGGAACCTGACATTTACAAAATATCCTGAAGATGCGTGCAGCTTTGAGGGCAGTACAAGCTCTCCTCTTGGTTATAAAAATTTCTGGGTACACAATAATTACTTTAAAATAGGCGAGAACAAGTATGATATTACAACGGAACAGGATAAGCATGAAGGCGATGGTTCTACGGATTTTAAGGGCTGTTCCAATATCACATTTTCATATAACGTATATGAAAGATGTCACAAAACGGCTCTGCATGGCGGCGGTGACGGAAACAAGCAGTATAATTCCACATGGCACCACAATTATCTCAACAACGTAAGCTCCAGAATGCCTTTGACCAGACAGGTCAATCTCCACAGCTATAATAACTATTTCCTGAACGGCGGTAAGTGTATAGACGCCAGAGCAAGCGCATGGGTGCTTTCAGAAGCAAATAACTTTGAAAATTCCCTCAGATTTCTGACAACGGCAAACTCTACATATGGAGATCCTATTATAAAGTCATACAGAGATGTGTACGATACAGATAAAAAAAGCGATGAAGCAGGCACTATTGTAATAACAAATGACAGAACTCTTCAGATACCTGTAAATAAAGGGAAAAATACAAATAAAAATCCATATCCCAACTTTGATACGAATACAAGCTGGTTCTATTATGACAGCGTAAATGGCAAAAGCGATGTAGAGTATCTTACAGACGGTGACAAGGCAAAGTCAGATGTCCTACAGTCAGCCGGCATAATGAAGGAGGGAGCTGTGCTGCCTATATATTTACCTTCGGGAAATATTGAAGAGAGTACGGAAACAACCACATACAAAACCGAAACAACAACAAAAACTACAGAAACTACAGAAACAACTACGGAAGTAACCACATATGTATCTCATGTAGGAGAAAGCATGGGAGGAGGAAACGGCGAAGTATATAAGCTTGTTCCGAGTGACTTTACCTCAGGCTCTAAGTCCTCATACCAGACGAAAGGTGTATTTACGATCACAGCGGAATCAGGCAGGGCTGTAAGTGTAAATGCAAATTATATAGATCTGGGCGGCTCAGGCAAAGCAGGTCCTGACTCTTACAGGGCAATAGCCGTCAATACTACGGGAAGGGCTTCTATAAATGTCAAATTCTTTAATAACGGAAGCAATGACAGGACACTTGCCGTAAAGACAAGCGCAGATGTGACTTTGGCTGAGAAGGCTGCTCCTATGGGCGGTTCCAAAACAAATTTACAGACGCTTACGGTTAATGTGGATAGCGAAGGAGTTTACTATATCCTTTCTCTTGGCAGCGGTATCAAAATAACTGAGGTGACTCTTACATATCCTTCAGGAGAAAATATGCTGATAGGCGATACCGACGGAAGCAAAAAGATAGAAACGGCAGATGCCGTAAAGCTTTTGAAACACATAGCGGGTCTGGAAAAAATTACTGATACTGAAAGGCTTGACGCTGCCGACGGCAACAGAGACGGAAAGCAAACCATGCTGGACGTAATTGCAATTATGGAATATCTGAAAAAATAGATAAGCATAAAAAAATCTGCTGAATATTCAGCAGATTTTTTTTGAAAGTCGGGGCGACAAGATTTGAACTTGCGACCTCTTGAACCCCATTCAAGCGCGCTACCAAGCTACGC
>CANQBT010000028.1 GCA_947589405.1 uncultured Clostridia bacterium
GGCTTTGGCGACAAGATGAGCCATATTTCCACAGGCGGCGGCGCTTCTCTTGAATTTTTAGAGGGCAAGGAGCTTCCGGGCGTAGCTGCTGCTGACGATAAATAAGCAAATTTAATATGTATTTTTTTACTAAGGCTGTTGATTTTTCAACAGCCTTATAGTAAAATATTGGTAAAATTAATTACATAGGGAGGGTAATATACCATGAGAAAAAAGGTAGTTGCAGGCAACTGGAAAATGAACAAGACTCCGAAGGAAGCCGTAGCTCTTGTAGAGCTTCTTAAGGACAAAATAGACAGAGATGACGTAGACGTTGTGCTCTGTGTTCCCGCTATTGATATTACCGTTGTGGCAGAGGCTATAAAGGGCACCAATATCAAGCTTGGCGCAGAAAATCTTCACTATGAGGACAGCGGAGCATATACAGGCGAGATTTCAGCGCCTATGCTTGACGAGGTCGGCGCAGGCTATGTTATTATCGGCCATTCCGAGAGAAGAGATTACTTCAAGGAGAGAGATGACGCCGTTAATAAAAAGATATTAAAGGCATTTGAGTACAATATCACTCCTATACTCTGTGTTGGCGAATCTCTTGCAGAAAGAGAAGACGGGATCACTATCGAGAAGATAAGAATGCAGGTAAAGAAGGGCATAAAGAACTGTACCGACGAGCAGGCTAAGAAGATAGTTATTGCATATGAGCCTATATGGGCCATAGGTACAGGCAAGCATGCTACCAACGAGCAGGCTCAGGAGGTTTGCTCAGAAATAAGAAAGTGCGTAGCGGAGATGTACAGCGACGCTGTTGCTCAGGAAACAAGAATACTCTACGGCGGCAGCGTTAATGCAGCCAATTCAGCAGAGCTTTTCGCTATGCCTGATATAGACGGCGGTCTTGTAGGCGGCGCAAGTCTTAAGGAGGACTTTGCAGTAATAGTTAATTCTGCTGTCTGATATAACAAGAAGGAGAAACAAAATGGATAAGAAAACAACTGTTTTAATGATATTAGACGGTTTTGGTATCAATGACAAGACTGAGGGCAATGCCGTAAAGCAGGCAAAGACTCCCGTTATAGACGGACTTATGGAGAAGTACGGCTGGGTAAAGGGCTATGCCAGCGGTCTTGCGGTAGGTCTGCCTGACGGTCAGATGGGAAATTCTGAGGTAGGACACCTTAATATGGGCGCAGGACGTATAATTTACCAGGACCTGACTAAAATAACAAAGTCCATAGAGGACGGAGATTTCTTTGAAAATACTGCCCTTATGGACGCTATGAACAACTGTAAGGAGCATAATTCTTCGCTTCATCTTTACGGTCTGCTCTCTCCAGGCGGTGTTCACAGCCATATAGAGCATGTGTATGCTCTTTTGAAAATGGCTAAGATGAACGGTCTTGAAAAGGTATATGTAGACTGCTTCCTTGACGGCAGAGATACTCCTCCCGCTTCTGCAAGAGGATATATTGCCGAGCTTGAAGCCAAGATGAAGGAAATAGGCGTAGGCAAGGTCGCCGTTATTTCAGGCAGATACTATGCTATGGACAGAGATAACAGATGGGACAGAGTCGAAAAGGCATATGACGCTCTTGTAATGGGTAAGGGCAATACTGCCGACTCAGCCGATGAATGTATGGCTAAGTCCTATGAGGCAGAGGTATTTGACGAATTTGTAATACCTACCGTTATACTTGAAAACGGAAAGCCTACAGCCACTATACAGGAAAATGACTCTATCATATTCTTCAATTTCAGACCCGACAGGGCAAGAGAGATAACAAGAGCCTTCTGTGATGTGGATTTCAAGGGCTTTGAAAGACCAAAGGGATATTTCCCCGTTAAATATGTATGCTTTACAGACTATGATGCAACAATAGAAAATAAAGAGGTCGCCTTCAAGAAGGAGTCTATTGACAATACTTTGGGTGAATATATATCATCACTTGGCATGACTCAGGCAAGGATCGCAGAAACGGAAAAGTATGCCCATGTTACCTTCTTCTTTAACGGCGGCATAGAAGCGCCTTATAAGAATGAGGACAGATACCTTGTGCCCTCACCAAAGGTCGCTACTTATGATCTACAGCCTGAAATGAGTGCTCCTCAGGTAACAGACAAGCTTGTGGAAGCCATTGAGAGCCGTAAGTACGATATGATAATAATCAATTTTGCAAATCCCGATATGGTCGGTCACACAGGCGTTATGGAGGCGGCAATAAAGGCTGTGGAAACAGTAGATACATGTGTAGGCAGAGCCGTTGACGCTCTTATGAAGGTGGACGGTCAGATGTTCATATGCGCAGATCACGGCAACAGCGATCAGCTCATAGATTACGCTACTGGCAAGCCCTTTACCGCACATACCACCAATCCCGTACCCTTTATACTTGTGAACTGCCACAAGGCTAAGGGACTTGCGGAAGGCGGCAAGCTCTGCGATATAGCGCCTACGTTGCTGGATATGATGGATATTGAGCAGCCGAAGGAAATGACAGGTCATTCACTTCTTGTCAAATAACTGCTAAATATTGTCAATATAATTGACAAGTATGAATAATTTGTGTATACTTTAATTAGGTATACAGTTAATTATAAAAATTGAAAGGAGAAAACAAAAATGAAAGGTTATTTAGAAATAGTTGACGTTTATGCAAGAGAAGTCCTTGACTCCAGAGCTAACCCTACTGTAGAGGTTGAGGTTATCGTTGATACAGGCGACGGCAACCAGGTAATGGGAAGAGCTGCCGTACCGTCAGGCGCTTCAACAGGTCAGTTCGAGGCTGTTGAAATGAGAGATGGCGGCGACAGATACTGCGGTTCAGGCGTTCTCAATGCTGTAAAGAATGTAAATGATAAGATCGCTGATGAGATCATCGGCATGAACGCTCTTGATCAGGTAGCTATAGATAAGGCTATGATAGAGTTAGACGGAACTCCCAACAAGGCTAAGTTAGGCGCAAACGCTATATTAGGCGTTTCTATGGCTGTTGCAAAGGCTGCTGCCGAAGCTCTCAATATGCCTTTATATCAGTATCTTGGCGGCTTCAATGCCAAGACTCTCCCTGTTCCTATGATGAATATTATGAACGGCGGTAAGCATGCAGATAACACAGTAGATTTACAGGAATTTATGATAATGCCTGTAGGCGCTAAGTCATTCAGCGAAGCTTTACAGATGTGCTGTGAGATTTATCATGCTCTTAAGAAGGTATTAAAGGGCAAGGGTCTTGCTACAGGCGTTGGCGATGAGGGCGGCTTTGCTCCTAACTGCGCTACAGCAGACGAGGTTATAGACAACATTATCGAGGCTGTTGAGAAGGCAGGCTACAAGCCGGGTGAACAGATAAGGATCGCTATGGACCCTGCTTCTTCAGAGTTATACAAGGAAGACGGTTTATATCACTTCCCGGGTGAAACAGAAGCTACAGGCGCTGCCGAAGAGATCACAAGAACCTCTGCCGAAATGGTTGAGTACTATGCAGCACTTTGCGAGAAGTACCCCATCATCTCTATTGAGGACGGTCTTGCTGAAGAGGATTGGGAAGGCTGGAAGATGCTTACAGAAAGACTTGGCGACAAGGTTCAGCTTGTAGGCGATGACTTATTCGTTACAAACACAAAGAGATTACAGAAGGGTATTGATCTTGGCGTAGCTAATTCTATACTTATCAAGGTAAATCAGATAGGTACTCTTACAGAAACATTTGACGCTATCAAGCTTGCCAACAGAAACAATATGACAGCTGTTGTATCACACAGATCAGGTGAAACTGAAGATACTACCATTGCTGACATCGTTGTAGCTGTAAATGCAGGTCAGATCAAGACAGGTGCTCCTGCCAGAACAGACAGAGTTGCTAAGTACAATCAGTTATTAAGACTTGAGGAAGAGCTTGGCGATGCTGCTCAGTATCTCGGACTTGACGCTTGGTTCAACTTAAAGAATAAATAAGATATTGCAATAATAAAGGGCTGAGGATCTCCGCAGCCCTTTTAAAATATCAAACTAATAATATTTCGGTACCACCAACCGAATAATTCAAAAAGAATCATAAAAAACAAACTCATTTTCCTGTGACCAGGTCACGGGAAAATATGATTGATTGTGTTCAACCTATTTGATTGTATATCGGATATTTCTTATTTGTAGTTCATAAACATTACCTCACTTGGATTTTGAACATAAAAATGCCCGATAAAGAATAAGTCCTTATCGGGATTATTGTTTGAATGTATTATTTTGTTTTATAAGATTCAGCGATAAACAGGTAGTTGTCAATCAATTCCAAAGGCTGAGTCATATTTGACCATACCCTTAATTTGAGGTGCGTCATCTTGTAATTTGAATGCCATGTAGTATTCGTCCTGCACTTCAAATGGTGCTTTAATACCATATAGGCTCGCAGGAAGATAACCGGCTCTCGAATAATATGCGGGAGATCCCAATACTATCGAATAGGTATATCCCAACTGTCTGGCAATACGGTGACCCTCACAGATAAGCGCCAGCCCGATTCCTCTCCGTTGATATGCCGGAAGAACAGAGAGGGGCGCAAGAGCAAGTTCGATAGTTTCTCCTATGGTGATTTTAGTAAAAAGAATATGCCCCACAATTTTGCCATTTTCCTCTGCCACAAGTGAGAGTTCCGGAATAAAAGATGGAGTATCCCTCAACAAGGTCACAAGCTCCTGCTCGTTTCCATCGCTATGTTCTGCATGAGAAAATGCTTCCATTATGACATTAAAGACTGTATTATAATCGTCTGCTCGTTCTTGCCTTATTTCCATATATGCACCGCCTTTTTATAAAACTCTTTATACCGTCAAAGACCGATTTGTCGTTTTTCTCTTATCCCCGACAGACAGTAATTTGTCGCATTACATATGTCGTTTTTTTACTTTCATTTTTTCAACAATCTTCGTGCCAAAATAGTTATAGATGCCATTGCAACGAAAGCACATTTATTATTTGCTATGATTGTTTTAATTCTCTTTTTTTCCAACTTATAAACCATACATGTCATTAAAAAAGAATATCGTAAAATTTACGATGACGGGAATGTACGCAGGATTTTCAATGGAAGCTAGAATCCAAAGAACAATCAAAACAATGTCATTGGCAGCATACCCTAAACAAACTCATTTTCCTGTGACCAGGTCACGGGAAAATACGTTTTGCCAGCAAATAGCTTTCATCCACCCTGCGGCATATTTCATCCACTGAAACCGTGCCGTCCAAAATGATCGTGTACCAATGTTTCTTATTCATATGCCAACCGGGAAAGAAACGAACGTTATCAATGAGGTTCTCTATTACTTCCGGTGCAGTACGCAGGTCAATGATCTCCACGATCTCATCAGAAGGGATACCCAGTTTGCGACGGGAAACAGACAGCAACGCACCATACCATTTTTTATTGTCCTTACGACGCCAGACGGCATTATCGGGAAATTTATCCCATAAGTACTCCAATTCATCTCCATATTTTTCACGGACATAGGAAATAAGCGCAATTGATTGCTCTGCCTTAAAAACCGATGTTTCATAACAGCAATCGGCTATATCCTGCAAGATATTTGTTACAGCAGTTCTGACATTGCCGACAAATGTGCCGACTGTATCTGTTTTGTAAAGAACATATTCCTCACCGGTGGCAATTTCCGTCAGTTTTGTATCCGGCACAGAATTTTTACCGATAGTGATCTCCAAGCGAAATTCACTGTTTAATATATCCGTAACGTATTTTCGACTGTTTCGGATCTTTCGAAAGCCGTAGGAGTCAAGCTTTTCGGAAACAGCCTTTTTTCGCATAAAAATATCTTCAAACATGGTATAACCACCTCCGTAAACTCGATTTGTTCCTGCTTATATTTTAATTATACAAAAGCATACATTATTTTTCAATATAAAACTGTCCCATTCAATAATGTTGGTAAGAAACTTGTACTCCTCCCTAATATAACAGTAAGTCCCCGTAGCTTAAAAGGCAGAGGACTTATTTAGTCGATTAAAATAATTTTTACGATACATAAATATTAACATCTGTATATCAAAAAAATTTTCATCATATATTTGCCACCTTGTATAACTTGTTGTATTTTCTCATAGTTTGAATATATATGGTGTCAAATTGGTGTATTTTATATCCGTAATCGTTCTAAACGTTTGAATATAAGCCGCTTTCAGAGTGAAACAGATACAAATTAATATTTATCAGCCTACTCAAATTGTAAAAAAACCTCATTTTCAAGGAAACAGTCCCTTAAAAATGAGGTTTTTTGTTTAAATTATTTCTGAACAAGATGTACAGCGAAGCCGCCGAACTCTTCCTTTAAGTAAATAGCGGTAGTCTTGCCATTCTTTACAACAGCTGTGTCGTAGTCGAACTCGCCGCCCATAGCCTCAATATAATTGATAGCTCTGTCCATGTAGTTAGTAGCAATAGCAATATGTCCGTTCTTGCCTAAGAACATCTGCTTTCTTACCTCTATGCCGCTTGATGCGAAAACAGCTGAGTTGCCGTTCTTGATAGGGAAGTTGAAAAGCTTGTTGAATCTCTCGGCGATAGCCATAGCGGCTGCTTCGTCAGGAGTATTGATGCCAACATGTACCATTTCAAGACCAAGCATAGTTGAAACAGCTTCCTTACAAAGATCAACGATCTCGTCAAACTTACCTTCATCAATAAGCTTGCCGGGAACCATCCAGCTGCCGCCGCAGCATATGATCTTCTCATACTCAAGATAGCTGTTTAAGTTAGCAGCATTGATACCGCCTGTAGGCATGAACTTAAGTCCCGTATAAGCAGCAGCCATACTCTTGATCATTTTAAGACCGCCTGCAGCTTCTGCCGGGAAGAACTTAACAACCTCAAGACCAAGATTTACAGCATGGTTAAGGTCGCTTGGGTTAGCGGTACCGGGAGTGATAAGGTAGCCCTTTTCATTACAGTAGCTAACGATCTCAGGATCTAAGCCCGGACTTACAAGGAACTGTGAGCCGGCAGCAATAGCTCTGTCAGCCTGATCCTTAGTAAGTACAGTACCTGCGCCTACTATAAGCTCAGGAACGGCTTCAGCCATTCTCTTTATAGCTTCTTCGGCAGCAGCAGTTCTGAAAGTTACCTCTGCACAAGGAATACCGCCTGCTACGAGAGCCTTAGCTAAAGGTACAGCCTTGTCAGCGTCATTGATAACTACAACAGGAACGATACCTATTGCGCTTAATTTTTTTAATACATCATTCATTTCTGATAAACCACCTTTCGTTTTTATAATATTATTCAGCATTTTGCCTAATTTGATTGTAACACGATTGTAACATAAAGTCAATAATCAACATTTAATAAAGGATAAAATTATTAAAATTTTACATATTTAATACTTGTTGACAGTAGTAAAAAATGTTATTATTATTTTGATTTTTATTTTCGGAGGGATATTATGTCATATAAAGGCAAAGGGTATCTGATGGTAATTACCGCAGCCGTACTCTGGGGACTGAGCGGTATAGCTGCGCAGGAGCTTTACAAAATATCGGAGATCCCTTCTCTTTTTGTGGTATTTTTAAGAATGACAGCTATGGCTGTGGTATTTATTCCCGTTTCGGTAATAAGAAAAAAGGACAAGCCCCTTGAGTGCTTCGGCAACAAAAGGGATATTATAACGCTTTTGCTCTTTGCCCTTATAGGCAGTACATATGTGCAGTATTCCTATTATGAAGCCATAAGATATTCAAATGCCGCAACGGGTACTGTACTCCAGTATGCGGCGCCTATATTTGTGCTTATAGCAATGGCATTCATAAACAGAAAATTCCCCAAGCCCATAGAAATGCTCTGTGTTGCAATGGCTGTAGCAGGTATATTCCTTATATCTACACATGGCAGCATAAAGAGCCTTGCAATATCTCCGAAGGCTGTATTTTTCGGTATTACAAGCGCTATGGCATATGCATTTTACAGCATAGAGCCTGTGGACTTTATTAAAAAATACGGCTCTATGTACCTTCTGGGCTTTTCATCTCTAATATCGCTGTGTCTGCTTCTGGTATCGGGACTTGCGGATATTTATATTATAAAAACATCTGTTGAGCTTTTTTATCTCTTATTTATAATAGTGCTGGGTACAGTATGCACATTCAGTCTGTTCCTTGCGGGTCTTGCACGTATAGGTCCGTCTACGGCTGCGGTATTGAGCGCTCTGGAGCCTTTGGTATCCACTCTTGTATCGGCATTTTTGTTCTCAACTATATTTACGGCGGCAGATGGAATAGGCATAGCTCTTGTAATGGCGGCGGTACTTTTTCTTACTCTTTGGGGCGGCAAAGATAAAAAAATGTAATAAAATGTGGATAACAAATTCAATATAGCTATTGCAAATATTTGTCACATATGGGAAAATATATGTATACTTATAACTAAAGAGGCAGAATTATGGATCTATCAATCATTATTGTCAATTACAATACAAAAGCTTTGACTATGCAGACAGTCAGGTCTGTAATAGACACTACCTCAGGAATAGACTACGAGATAATAGTAGTGGATAATTCCTCAAAGGAAAAAGAATATTTCAATATGGACAACTCCCATGTGAAGGTATTGAGCAAGGTAGAAAACAAGGGCTTTGGTCATGCCTGCAATATAGGGACCAATATTGCCATAGGCAGATACATACTCTATCTTAACTCAGATGTCATTATGCAGAACGGGACCTTGAAGGGTGCTGTGAAATACATGGATTCCCATAAGGATATTGGCTGTCTGGGCATAAGGACGATACTTAAGGACGGTACATTCGATCATGGCTGTAAGAGAGGCTTCCCAACGCCCTTCAACAGTCTGTGTTATGTGCTTAGACTTCATAAGCTGTTTCCCAAGTCAAAAAAATTCGGGGGATATACTCTCTCCTATTTGAGCAATGATGAAACAAACGATGTGGACAGCGTAAGCGGAGCCTTTATGATGATACCGAGAACGGTACTTAACAAAACGGGACTTTTTGACGAGAGCATATTTATGTACGGCGAGGACATAGATCTGTGCTACAGAATAAAGCAGGCAGGCTTCAGAGTGGTGTATTATGCCGACGTATGGATGATACATTTAAAGGGACAAAGCGGTCTGCATACCAAAAGCCCTGTTGTCATAAAGCACTTTCATGATGGTATAAAGCGTTTTTACGATATGTATTATAAGGACAAGCACAATTTTATGGTCACGTTTTTTATGCATTCGGCTATAAATATAAGATATGTACTTACGCTGCTGCGTTCAAAGCTCAGCAGATAAAAAAGGAATGATAATATGAGCACAGATATTCTAATGGCTGCATACAATGGAGAAAAATACATAGCCGAGCAGATAGAAAGCATACTTTCACAGACGGTAAAGGACTGGCGACTTATAATATGCGACGACTGTTCACAGGACGCTACAGCCGAAATAATAAAAAAATACAGATACAAAAACAAGGACAGGATATTACTGTATGAAAATGAAAAAAATTCCGGCTCTTCAAAGACTAATTTTTTCAGCCTTATTAAAAAATCTGACGCCGATTATATTTTCACCTGCGATCAGGACGACATATGGAAGCCTGACAAGCTTGAAAAAACTCTGAGAGCCTTTGAGGATAAAAGCATACCTACCCTTGTACATACGGATCTTACAGTAGTAGATGAAAACGGCAAAAGGCTTTCCGATTCTATGATAAGGTCGCAGCATATAGATGTGAGAAGGGACAAGCTCAATCAGCTTATAGTACAAAACATTGTGACAGGCTGCACTATGGCAATAAACAGGAGCCTTGCGGATATACTGAGGGAGCCTGATGTGATACCTGTACATGATTGGTGGATAGCCGCTACAGCGTCAATATACGGACAGATAAAATTTATAGACGAGCCTACAATGCTTTACAGACAGCATGACAGCAACCAATGCGGCGCTCAGAATATGGAAAGCGGCAAATATATAGCGGGAAGGTTAAAAGATAAAAACAGATCCAAGCATATGCTGGAGCTAGGCTATATCATGGCGGAGGAGCTTCTTGACAAATACAGTATACCGTCAGGATATATTCCTATGCTCAGAGCCTATTCATCTATGCTTGATAAGAGCAAGGCGGATAAGATAAGGACTGTGTTTAAATATAAAATATGGAAAAACGGACCAATAAGAAAGCTGGGTCAGCTATATTTCTTGTAGGAGGCATATCATGAGAACCATGAATTCAGCTGTTGTTAAAAAAATAATATCTTATGGCAGGGACAGGGGATTAAAGGAACTTGCCGTTAAGATCAAAGAAAGAATTGAATATAAAAGAGCAGCTGACAGCTATATGAAAAGCCATATGCCTACAGAAGCCGAGCTTGAAACTCAGAGAAATACCGTCTATGAAAAAAATACCATAATAAGCATATGCGTTCCTCTTTACAATACCAAAAGAGAATATCTTGAACAGATGCTCCGTTCGGTCATAGACCAGACATATCCCTATTGGGAGCTTTGTCTTGCAGACGGAAGCGGAAAGGAATATTCCTATATCGAGGCCATAGTAAAGGGTATCGGAGACAGAAGGATAAAGTACAAAAAGCTTAACGGCAATAAGGGAATAGTCGAAAACAGCAATGAGGCATGCTCTATGGCTACGGGAGAATATATCGCTCTTCTGGATCATGACGATGTACTGAGCGCCGACGCTCTATATTATGTCAGGAGGGAGATAGACAAGGGCGCAGACTATATATATTCAGATGAAGCCAACTTTTCAAGATCCGTTAAAAGACCTGATATTATTCATTTCAAGCATGATTTTTCAATATTTGACCTGAGAGGGAATAACTATATATGTCATCTTTCGGTATTCAAAAAGGTGCTTTTTGAAGCAGTAAAGGGCTTTAGACAGGGCTATGACGGAAGTCAGGATCACGACCTTATACTCAGGCTTTGCGAAAGGGCAGAAAAAATAGTGCATATTCCAAGAGTGCTTTATTTCTGGAGAGTGCACCCGGAATCTGTAGCTATGGACATAAGCGCCAAGCCCTATTGTCTTACTACAGGCATAAGAGCCGTTGAAAGTCATCTGGAAAGAATGAAGATAAAGGCGGAGGTCACAAATGCAGCCGAAAATGCGTCTGTATACAGAGTGAAATACCAGACTTCAATAAAGCCCTCCGTTATAAACAATATTGAAAATATAAATGGCGTTACAAATGAATACATAATAGTTGTAAGCCCTGAAATAACAGTAAGCGCAGAATCCCTTAATGAAATATGCGGCATACTTCAACTGGAGGGAGTCGGCATGGTAGGGGGCATGGTGACGGAAAAGGGCAGAATAAAATATGCTGCCCTTAAAACAGAAGGAGATAAAATACTCCCTGTGTATGAAGGGCTGTCAGCTAAAAGCGACGGTTATATGAAGAGATTGAAATATGCTCAGTCTGTGGAGGCCCTGCCCGACAAATTTTTTGGCATAAGAAGATCCATACTGGAGGGCATGGGATATTTTGACAGCGATCTGTGGGAGTATAAAAAAACGGCTGATATGTGCCGCAGACTCAGAAAATGCGGCTATGAGATCATATTTGATCCCTATGCTGTAGGCGAAATAAGGAGATGAAGGCGGTGCCTGATAAAATAATAATATTTAATGTAATAAGCATAGTGTTGGGAATAGGGGCTTTGGCAATACCTGTTGTCGTGACCTTCAAAAAAGGAAGGTGCAGCTGCCGCCCCTGTGTGCTCAGCCTGAGTACCTATATACTGGCCCTTGTCTTTCAATTTTTCCAGATAGCCGAAAGAGCCGAGCTTCAGGACTGGGCAGGGATCGCAGATACAATAGATGCTGTTTCGTTTATCGCTGTGGTATTTGCTGCCGTTATTATTTCATTGAATGTAATACTCATCAAAATAAAAGGCTGATAATAAACTGCCGCCTTATGATCCGTATGAAAGAGGTCATAAGGCGGTTTTTGCGTGTGAAAGTAACCGTAATATTTTTTTACTTCAGAACGACCCTTTCACCATTTCAAACAATAAAATTGTTTGAAATGGTCCCCTTCCCCTTCGACGCCCTACGGGCTAGGGGAGGCTATGGGTAATGGGTCGGTTCAACCACTCTAATTAAACCTTACCGCAGCATTTACCTTGCCTTTGTGCAAATGGCTGTGGGACTATGATTCAACTTGCTAAAGTCAAGTTAAGAAAATGTTAAATTTTCTTGACCGTAAGATTAAAAAATGTTATAATTTTCACAATAAGAAGAAGGTATGTTGTTTGTGCGGACAGCGGTTATAATATTGCTGCTGTTATAAGGCGCTGTAAGCTCAATACAACTTGGGTTCTTTAAAAATAAAATGAAAGGAGCACTTTATGAAATTCAGAAAAAATTTATTCAGAAAAACCGGCGCCGGCATTTTGGCAGCGGCGCTTCTGTTTCAGAGTGCGGTAATCCCTGCAGCTGAAATAGGCTCTGTTACCGATGAAGAAATTCCATCCCTGACAAGCATTTCAGATGTCAGCAGTTTTGGGATCAATATCAGCCTTGACCTTCCGTCAAAGGGCGATAGCTTCCATGTAGCGCTTTCCGATGAGGACAGCAACACAAATCACAGCGTTGACATAGTGACAAACGCTGAGGGTACTATGGCATCGGGAGTTATTAACAATATTCCTGTGTCTTTGGACGATACCCACTCAAGTGATTACACTCTTACAGTAACAGCTGAAGGATATGCTACATATACTCAGACCGTAACTATAAAGAAGGGTCTTACTACAAAGGTCGAGCTTAACAACAGCAAGGAGAAAAACGATCTTTTAGGTCCTGATGCTGAAGTAAAGCATGCAGTTATGCCTATAGGCGATCTGGACGGCAATAATGTTGTTGATGAAAAGGACGAAGAACTTATGATGAGCGCCATCGACAGCAATACAACAGAAGCCCTTTATGATCTTAACAACGACAAGGCTGTAAATATTGCAGACCTTGCCTATGTTACTCTTAATAAAGGCGGAGTTGTTACGGCGCCTGCGCTTAGCATAATCTCAGCCGAAAATATTCAGCCTGAGGTCCCCGATACTACTAAGGTAGTAGGCGGAGAAGTTAGCGACCTTATTCAGAGTCAGGGAAATTCAGTACAGCTGGCTCCTGCAAATGAGGAAGCCGAGATCTCAGACAGCAACCCTGTTGAAGTGTCTCTTAACATAAATGATGCTGCTCCTGCGGAAGCTAAGCAGGCTGCCGGCATCGTTATAAAGCCCCCTGCAGGTTCAGAAAACAGGATCACGGCAGGTACTATATTTGTACAGGGCGCAAGACTTGACGAAAACGGTCAGGAAATTACAGATCCCGCAACAGGTGAGGTCAAAATTGAGGAATTTGAAATACCTGTAAAGGACGAGTCAGCAGCTCCTGTGCTCAAGCCTATATTTGCGGATCTTTTTGCTTCACCCGACAGCATAGCTACAGTAGAGAGCGATGGTACTGTTGTTGTAAACATCGGTTCTCAGATAGCTATAAAGAAGGTAAGGATAAAGGTTACAGGCTCCAGCACAAAGCTTGTTGATATAGCTGAGGTAGAGTTTGTAAACAATATGGAGGACAGAATACCTGAGCCTGAGCTTAATATTCCCGAAATAATAAAGGAATCCATAAAGCAGACAGATGCAGGTCTTTATCCTAAGTTTGAATTCAGCTGGACAAAGCAGACAGGCGTAAGCGGATATGAAGTAAACGTAAGTCAGGGCGGAAGCCAGCAGATAATACCTACAAACAGTACAAAGATTACGATAAGCGCTCTTAACGGCGCAGACCTTAAGCAGTATGTACCGTATACCTTCCGTGTTCGTTCCGTAAACGGCGATTGGAAGAGCCAATGGTCATCAGCCGAGAGTATTGAAATGGATTCATTGGGCAATATTCCGCCTAAGACAGAAAACGCTAAGGCAGAGGCAAAGATTGAGTCTATACAGGTCAGCTGGAAGGCTACGCAGCACAGCCAATGGTACAGCGTTTACTACAGAGAAGGCAGCACAGGCGACTATACAGAGATAAAGGATATTGCAGCTACAAGCTATACAATTATCAATCTTAAGCCGGACGTTGAATATGAGGTATATGTAACAGGTCATAATAAATATGGCGAAAGCACTTCACATGATCTCCTCAAGGCAACTCCCGTAGCGTCAAATGACGTTAAAATGCCTATGCGTAAGGTCATAAACAAGTCCAACGGCAGAGGACAGCTTATGACCAATATAGAAAAGGTTGAATTTACCGAAAAGGGTGAAGATAATATACTGTATGGAGGTATAAATGCTCCTGTAGACAACAATCAGGATACATATGCCTATGTAAGAGAATGGGATACGGGATATACATATCAGAACTATGCCAATCCTATAATTACTCTTGACAAGAAGTATACTATCGACACTATCCGCTTTACACCAAGCGGAAGCCAGCCTCATACTTATTCCGTTGCAGCCATAAGATATAAGGACGATAACGGAAATTGGCAGAGAGTAGAGGCTAATCTTTCACTTAGATCTGATGAGGACAATAATAAATATTATACTGTGATCGCAGATCACCCTGTTACTTCAGATACATATCAGCTGCTTATACAGATAGCATGGGGCGGAAGACCTATTACTATAGCTGAAATGAGATTTTATGAGTATGAAGATATTGCAACAAGGATAAATGAAATGTATGCAGACGACATGCACATAAAGCTCAATGATAATGTAACTGAAACAATGATAAACGACTTCAGAAAAGAGCTTGATGAAGTAGATGAGGAAAGCGGAGAGCTGCACCCTGAGCGTGAGAATCTTCTTATAGAGCTTAACTATGCAGAGCAGCTTCTCAAAGACAAGGATCTTGATGATATTGTACATGTGGATACAAAGGTATCAGCTAAGCTTGACGGATATGATGACTTTGCAATGCCTCTTACGGACCTTCAGCCTATAGGCGTTGCAGCCGAAGCAAATGACGAGCTTGTTGTATACTTAGGCTCTGCTACAGACGCAAGAGGTGTAAACACAAGCCTTAAGATCGTTGCAACACAGATACACAACGATTCTTCAGTTAACTGGTGCAAGGAAATAACATCTCTTAAGGTTGGACGAAATGTAATAAAGGTACCTAAGCTTGCATCATATGCAAATCGTGAAAACGGCGGCTCACTCTATGTTCAATGGGTAGGCGTAAATAACCGTGACTATACGTTAAGAGTAAGCGGCGGTACAAAGATACCTGTGCTTAATGTAGCAGGCAAGACAGGCGAAGAAAGAACATCAGCCATTGAAAAATATGTTGATGAGCTTAAAGCCCATGTTGACAGGCTTCAAGAAGAGCATGATGCAAACCATACCTCAGGAATAGATTACGATCCTAAGAACTGTATTGCAAACCTTACTGAAATAGTTATGGACAACATGATGTATTCAGTTCCTGCTTCACAGATACTTAAGGGTATAGACAACGGCGATCCATCAAAGCTTGAGGATTCTATAGAGGCTATGGAACAGCAGATAGACCTGTTCTATCAGTACAAGGGCCTTAACAAGAAAGAAAACTATGACGATAAGGGCAATCTTGTGACCAAGAGCACTAACAGATACCCTATGCAAAGACTCAATATCCGTTATCATGCTATGTTTGCAGGCGCATTTATGTATGCAGGCGGCAAGCATATAGGCATTGAATACGATAGTGTTCCCGAGCTTGCTTCACTTACTCCCGTTACGGCTGACGATAAGGGCAAAATGACGTCAGGTAAGCTTTCAGGCTGGGGCATTGCTCATGAAATGGGTCATGTTATAAACAATAAGAATTATGTGGTTGCAGAGGTTACAAACAACTTCTTCTCACTTCTGGCAACTCAGTCTATAGACAGGATCAACTTTGACGATGTATATCAGGTAGTTACACGTGGAAGTATAGGCGCTGTTCCTAAGGGCAAGACATTGGGTATGTACTGGCAGCTCCACTCCTACTATGACGACTACTATGACTATAAGATGTTCGACACTATAGAAGAACAGCTTGCCAACAACTTCTATGCACGTATGGACGCATATAGCAGAGATCCTGCGCTTGCTCCTGATCCTGTCGGCGGTGCGGTCGAGGAAGCTCCCGTAGAGGAGGCAACAGGAGAGGGCGAAAGCTCAGGCAGCTCTTCAATACCTCTTGTAATGACCAAGAGCACAAGCGATAATCTTATTAGACTTGCTTCAGCAGCAG
Organism: uncultured Clostridia bacterium; assembly: GCA_947589405.1. GTDB lineage: Bacteria > Bacillota > Clostridia > Lachnospirales > CAG-274 > CANPXH01. The sequence continues at coordinate 16,264 of CANQBT010000028.1, forward strand.
CTCAGAAGAATCTTATCCCATTCTTTGAAGCATGGGGCTTTACATATGATCTGGATACTCAGAATTATGTATCACAGTTCCCGATTGAAGAAAAGAAGATACAGTACTTTAATGACGATGCAAGAGAATACAAGCTTTCAGGCGGCAAGGGTATGGCTCACGGTACTACCGTTACCGCAACAATGACAACACCTCACCCCGACAGCGTTATAAATTCAAATGAAATAACATTTGATCTCAGTAACAGCGGCGGAGACGCTATGCTGGGCTATGAGATCATAAGAAATGATGTTCCCGTAGCATTTGTTACTGCCGACAAGAGCTCCTACACAGATGTTATTACCACAGGAAACAATATGGTCTATGAATATAAGATAATAGGCTATGATAAGCTGCTCAATACTACAGAGGCAGTTGAAATTCCTCCTGTTAAGGTAAAGCATGACGGAACTATAGGCAGAGATAACTGGACTATCGAAACAAATATGAAGTCCACAGCCGATACAAAGATAAAGGCTGACGGCAACAGCGAATACTGTGAGGACACTTATATTTCAGCTATTTCCTCTATAATAAGCAAGGACAAGGCAGAAAGCTACACAGGTAATGTTGAAAAGGACGCAGAGGGCAATATTGCAAATGCAGAATTTGTTATAGATCTTGGAAATGAAGAGCAGGTAACTGCTGTTAAGTACAAGGGTGCCGCTGCTAAGTTTACAGTATATGTAAGCGAGGACAACACCAACTGGACAAAGGCTAAGGACGTAGATTACAACGGAGATGGTGAACAGACCTTCTACTTCAACAATCCTGAAGAGCCGGGATATATGTATATCTACAATGCAGCTTATGTAAAGGTCGTATACGAAAATACTTCAGCTGAAATAAGCAGTATAAACGTATTAGGTCCTACAAGCGATAACGTTGAACTTGTGCCTGAGGGCATAGGCATACTTAAGACAGCTTATACATATGATAGATCTGATCCCGATGCTTATACTATCCCTGAAGGCTCTGTAATATTTACAGGTCAGTATAAGGGCAGTCCTGCATATAATGTAGTCAAGCTTCTTGAAGGCGAAAAGAGAAACGAAAAGACTATAGTAGACGGTTCTCAGATCGTTCTTGCTACTCCTCCCGAAAATGGTGAGCTTGGCGATGTATCAGACGGTATATGGATATACTGGATAGAGCCTACAGATGATAATTACAGCAACATTCCTTCTGTTATAAGCGCTGAACTCTACAGAGTAGACGATGCTCTTAGCCTTGAAGGAGAACGTATGGTAAGTAATACCCTTAATGTAAATGTTCCCGAATTTGATAAGCTTCCGCCTATCGAAATAAATGCAGATCCTGAAACAGGCGCAGAGACCACTCAGGAGAACAGTACAGAAGCCGTTACCGAAGCTGCTGCGGAAACAGCAGAAGAGATCAACTATTCAGCATATGTACCTGCCGACAGCGAAAGCATCGAATATATGGCAGGAGCAGATGAAGCTACAGAGGGAAGCACAGATACTACCGAAGGCGAACTTCCCGCTGAGGATCAGTATGAATACGGCTTTGCATTCAGCAGAAGCGAGGACGGCAGAGAAGCCGATATGGAGCTTAAGCTTATAGATGAGGACGTTAACACTATAGCGTTCCAGACTGAGTTCAATATTGAAGATCCTACTGCTGTTCCTGTATTTGAATGGTCAGAAGTCGTAAATGAAAGAGCACTCCTTAAAGAATATCGTTATGCAAACGGAAAGCTCAATATTTATGTTGTAGCCGACAGCGATCTTCTTGATTTCGGAAATATTGTAGTGGGTAATCTTAAGCTTGAAGCCGAAGATGAAGCAAGAGATGTTCTTGTAGTAGTTGAGCAGGGTCAGACATTAAGTCTTCATGATGACTTTACTGTTCTCAGCTGGCCTGAAGTAAACGGTATTACAAGCCTTAGAGCAGGCGTTGAGATCGATGAAACTTCAACCGAGGCATCAACAGAGATGTCAACCGAAGTATCAACAGAGGTGTCAACCGAAGCTTCAACGGAGATGTCAACCGATGCTTCAACAGAGGTATCAACCGAAGCTTCAACAGAGGTGTCAACCGAAGCTTCAACAGAGATGTCAACCGAAGCTTCAACAGAGACCTCAACAGAAGCTCCAACTCAGACCGACGCTGACAAGTCAGATGTCAAGGCTGAGAAGTCAGGCAGCAGCATTGTATTTGTAGCAGGTGTAAGCAGTCTTAACTATGCGGAGGCAGGCTTTGTATTCAAGTCAGGTACTCATGAAGTCAAAAAGGCTGTTGCAAAGGCAGGAGAGGCCAACAATAAGGTATTCGCATCTATTGCAGGATCTGCTATTAAACCGGGTGATATTCATAAGGCATATGAGTATGCATTTACTATCACCGATGTTCCTGCTGATGCTCAGATAAATGTAACGCCTTATGTTGTTAAATTAGACGGTACGACAGTTCTTTCTGATACCAAGACCTTTAGTCTCGGTACATTACAGTAAGGAGGCGGTATAATGAAGAATTATGTTAAACCTGAAATGACAGTTTTGTTATTCAGTACGGAAGATATTATTACTGCAAGCGGTACAACGCCCAATACTCTCGTTGACGGCGGCAGTAACGGTCAGCCGAATTCTGAAAGCTACGGCTCTATGTTTGGCGGCAATTAATAACTGAATAAGTCATGATTTAAGGGCTGCCGCAAATGCTTTAAAGGCATTTGCGGACAGCCTTTTTTATTTGTATGGAACGGCGGTTTTGAGCCGTTTTTTAATTTGTATATTAAAAAAATGTCGCATATTGTCGCACTTTTTAGGCTATATTAAGTAATCAAATCCTTGATTTGATTACTTAATATAGAAGGAGGTTTAAAAATGAAATTTTTAGATATAAATGGATTGGAAAGATTACTTTCCAAGCTTTTGCTAAAAACATCTGCGGCTTTTGACGACCTGGAAGCAAGAGTCACAGACGTTGAAGGAGATTATCTTTCCAAGAGTAATGGCGGTACAATAGATGGAACGCTCAAAACAGATGATGTACAAGTAGGC
>CANQBT010000029.1 GCA_947589405.1 uncultured Clostridia bacterium
TTTTTCCTTTCATATTCATAACTCTCACTCCTTTAAAATTTATATGAATATATTACAACATTTTTTTCAGAATTTCAAGCGGTAGAGCTTGTTGTTCTTTGGCACCCTTCCGTCAGCCTGACGGCTGCCACCTTCATTGCACAGAAGAAATATCTGACAGCCGTAGGCTGGCTTTGCCGCAGGCAAAGTGCTGAACTTTCAGGGAGGGACGGCTGTGGTACATGAATATATTATAACATTTTTTTCAGAATTTCAAGCGGTAGGAATTGCTGTTTACGGCTTTTAATTTATCGTTTATGTCAATGTGGGAGTAATTGTAAATATATGTAGGGGATGTGGAAGAGGAACAAAAACTCTTGTTGACAAAACAAAGCGACTGTGTTATTATATCGACTATAGAGAAAAAGGCTGTGAAAAGAAGAGTAGGCTTTGCACCTGTTTACAGAGAGCTTCCGTTGGTGAGAGGGAGTATCGTGGACATTGCCGAATATGGTCTTGGAGCTGCGCACCGACTGCATAGGCATAGGCTGCGATGGGAGACGCCCTTTACAGCGTCGGGGTATATAAGTACCCGCTGAGGTCTGTACTGTGAGGTACAGGCGAAATAAGGTGGTAACACGATGAGTCGTCCTTTGCAAGAGGACGACATTTTTTATTTATAAGGAGGATATTATGAGCAAGGGAAAGTATTACATCACAACGGCCATCGCCTACACCTCAGGCAAGCCCCACATAGGCAACACCTATGAGGTTGTGCTGGCAGACAGCATTGCCCGCTTTAAAAGGCAGCAGGGCTATGAGGTATTTTTTCAGACAGGTACGGACGAGCATGGTCAGAAAATAGAGGAAAAGGCTAAGGAGGCAGGCATCACTCCCAAAGAATTTGTAGACAATGTATCAGCGCAGATCCGGAAGATATGGGATTTGATGAACACCTCTTATGACAAGTTCATAAGGACTACAGACGATTATCACGAAAAGCAGATACAGAAAATATTCAGAAAGCTCTATGAACAGGGAGATATATACAAGAGCGTTTACGAGGGTATGTATTGTACTCCCTGTGAAAGCTTCTGGACAGAGAGCCAGCTTGTGGACGGTAAGTGTCCCGACTGTGGCAGAGAAGTACACCCTGCAAAGGAGGAGGCATACTTCCTTAAGCTGAGCAAGTATGCAGACAGACTTATAGAGCATATAAACACTCACCCTGAGTTCATACAGCCTGCTTCAAGGAAGAATGAAATGATGAACAACTTCCTTCTGCCGGGCTTACAGGATCTCTGTGTTTCAAGGACTTCATTTAAATGGGGCATTCCCGTAGACTTTGACGATAAGCACGTTGTATACGTATGGCTTGACGCTCTTTCAAACTATATCACAGGAGTGGGCTATAACTGTGACGGCGAAAGCTCAGACCTTTACAAAAAGATGTGGCCTGCGGATCTTCATCTTATAGGAAAGGATATTGTCCGTTTCCACACTATTTACTGGCCTATAATACTTATGGCTTTGGGCGAGCCCTTGCCAAAACAGGTATTCGGTCACCCTTGGCTGATTGCGAACGGCGGTAAGATGAGTAAGTCCAGCGGCAATGTTATATATGCCGACGATCTTGTAGAGCTTTTCGGCGTAGATGCTGTAAGATATTTTGTACTCCATGAAATGCCCTTTGACAATGACGGCATAATCACATGGGATCTTATAATGGAAAGGATAAATTCCGACCTTGCCAATGTGCTGGGTAATCTTGTAAACAGGACCATATCCATGACAAACAAATATCTTGGCGGCGTTGTGACAAATACAAACGTAAACGAGCCTGTTGACGAGGACCTTAAGAATACGGTCACAGAATGCAAGGCAAGGGTAGAAAGCAAAATGGATAAGCTGAGAGTAGCCGACGCCATTACGGAAATATTCACTCTTTTCAAACGCTGCAACAAGTATGTTGACGAAACAGAGCCCTGGATACTGGGCAAGGATACGGAAAAGAGGGACAGACTCTCTACCGTGCTTTACAATCTTACGGAAAGCATTACAATAGGCGCAAGCCTTCTGGAGCCTTTTATGCCAGACACTACGGAGAAGATACTTTCTCAGCTCAATGCAGAAAAGAGAGAATTTGACGATCTGGATAAGTTCGGTCTGTATCCCAACGGGAACAAGGTAACGGAAAAGGCGCAAATACTCTTTGCAAGACTTGACCCTAAGGAAACCGAAGAAAAAATAGATGCTCTTATGGCAAAGCAGAAGGCTGATGCGGAAAAGAAGGCTGAGGAGGAAAAGGCGCAGGATTATATCACTATTGACGATTTCTGCAAGGTGGAGATGAAAATAGGCGAAATAATAGACTGCGAAAAGGTGCCTGAGTCCAATAAGCTTCTTAAGAACACCGTTAAAATAGGCGATGAAACAAGGACTATACTTTCAGGCATATCCAAGTGGTATGCTCCCGAAGAAATGAAGGGCAAGAAGGTCGTTGTCGTTACTAACCTTGCGCCTAGAAAGATGCTTAAGGGCAAGTATGTAAGCGAAGGAATGATCGCCGCTGCTGAGGATAAGGACGGAAATGTAAAGCTCCTTACCGTTGACGGCGATATTGAAAGCGGAGCTGTGGTTAGTTAAGGCGGTGGGGTACATCGACCCTTCAGTCAGGCACGCTCAAAAATACTTTTTCTTTGAATTTTTGACGTGCCTGACAGCTTCATTGCACAGAAGAAATATCTGACAGCCTTAGGCTGGCTTTGCCATAGGCAAAGTGCTGAACCTTCTCTGAAGGGACGCTTTAAAGTAAATGTCAATATTCCCCCACCCCACAAAGGAGAACAAATATGTATTTTGAATCCCATGCACACTATGACGATGCAAAGTTTGATGAAAACAGAGATATATTAATAGAAGAAACTCATGCCTTCGGAGTCGATACCATTATAAACATAGGCGCAGATATGGCAAGCTCACAAAGAAGTATAGAGCTTAGTGAGAAATATCCTTATATATATGCGGCAGTAGGGGTACATCCTCATGACGTAAAGGATATGACGGAAGAGGACATAGATACTCTAAGAAGGTGGTCAAAGCTTGAAAAGGTAGTTGCCATAGGAGAAATAGGACTTGACTATCACTATGACCTTTCCCCAAGAGATTCTCAGCGCTATTGGTTTGAAAGACAGCTTATACTTGCCAATGAGGTGGATATGCCCGTAGTCATACACTCAAGAGAGGCAACACAGGAGACATATGACATAATTTCGGCTTCTCCTGTGCGCAAGGGCGTTATACATGCTTTCAGCGGCAGCGCCGACTTTGCTCATAAATATATTGACATGGGCTTTTATATCGGTATAGGCGGAGTTGTTACATTCAAAAATGGCAGAAAAACGGTGGAAACGGTACGTGAGATCCCCGTTGAGCGTATTTTGATCGAAACAGATTCGCCATATTTATCTCCGGAGCCTGTAAGAGGTACTGTAAATAATTCACAAAACCTCAGATATATAGTGGATAAAATTAGTGAAATCAAACAAATACCCCCCGAAACAGTAGCAAAAATAACATCAGAAAATGCCAAAGTCGTATTTTGTCTGTAAAAAGTTGTTGCATAATTATTACGAATGTGTTAAGATGTTAATGTAAAGCAGCTGACAGAGGTGCTTGAAAAGGAGCAGTAATGTCAGGGCTTTGTCTGAAGTATGAAAATCGCATATTTTAGAAAACTGTTAAACGATGGAGACTGACTGAAGGGCAGCGCCGTAATAAGCATATTGATCAAGGCGCACTTTTGTAACAAATGTTACGAAATATTACACAGAGGCTTATGCTTCTAAGCCCTTTGGAGGGAGGATATTATGTTTAAGAAATTATACGGTATTGCACGAGGAGCTGCTGTTATGACAGTTGCCGTAGGAATGCTCAGCGTTTCAGCTATGGCGGCGGACAATTCCTTTACAGCAAATCCTGCGAACTATACTGATTCTGAAGAAAGAGGGGTAGGAGCCTATTTTCAGACAGCAGATATAGACAGCAATGCGGAAAAAAGTGTTGTATCTGTAAGTAGTGAGGAAATTCCTTATGATACAGTTACAAAGGAAAGCGACGAGCTTATGAAGGGTGACACTCAGGTCGTACAGAAGGGTGTCAGCGGAACAAAGAAGATCACAACTACAAGCAAATATGTAAACGGTGTTGTAACGGATACAACTATTGAAGAAGAGGTCGTAACAGAGCCTGTTGATGAAATAGTTGTTGTAGGTACAAAGTCAGATGAGTACACAGTACCAAGTACGGATATTGAGTATACTGCCGTTCTGACAATGAATGCTACTGCTTACTGTCCTTGTTCAAAATGCTGCGGCAAGTGGGCAAACGGCATAACAGCCAGCGGACTTAAAGCAGGTTACGGCGTGTGTGCTGTTGATACAAGAGTTATTCCTTTGGGAACAAAGCTCTATGTAGAGGGTTATGGCTACTGTATAGCTGCCGACACAGGCGGAGCTATTAAGGGCAACAGAATAGACCTTTGCTATGGTTCACACAGCGCTGCTCTTAATTCAGGCTTTGGTCATAAGAATGTCAAGGTTTATGTATTAGGTTAAAATGCAAAAACTGCCATAAAATTATTGGTATAAATTTTATGGCAGTTTTTTATTTTTTTTGTTTACAAAGGATTGTTCTTATGTTATAATCTACTGCGTAGGCAAATTTCAGGGTAAGAGGAATTAGAATAAATTAAAAGAAATGGGACAAAAATATGAACAGAGAAAATACTAATGAATTTGAAAACGAACAGTCACTTGACCTTGCGGAGATCTTCGGACTGTTGTGGAGTAGGATCTGGCTTATTATAGCCGTTTCTATCGTAGGCTTTGTAATTACATTTGTATTTACGAAAACATTTATACCTGACACTTATGCTACATCTTTTTCTATCTATATAAAGAATACCACTAACAAGACCGTTATGGATACTCTTAACTCCGCAGATATTACGGCTGCTCAGAGTCTTGCTCAGACGTATATCGCCATACTTGACGACGATTCTGTAATAGATGAGATAAGCAATAATCTTATGGAGAAATATTCTACAGAGGAGCTTGCCAATTACTTTGTTATGGAGGAAGAGGACGGAGAGTATAAAATAAATACAAAGAGCATGAGAAGCTGTCTTAATTTCAGTCAGGTCAATGAAACAGAGCTTCTTACCATAACAGGCTACAGCACAGACCCTGTCATGGCAGCGGATATATGCAGCAGCGTTGAAGCCATCGCTCCCGATGTACTCATAAGAGTAGTAGGCGCCGGCGCCGTTGAATCGGTAGGTCATGCAAAGGTGCCTAAGGTACCTGTAGCGCCTAATGTTTTAAAAAATTCTGTGTTTGGCTTCATGCTTGGTTTTATAATTGCGGTTGCATTCATTGTTATAAGGCATATGCTTGATAATACCGTAAAGGGAGTTGAGACCCTTAAGGCAAGATACAATATGCCTATTCTTGCAGAGATACCGTTTTATGAAATAGTAAAGAACGGTGTATCCAATAAGATAAAGATAAATAACAGCATTTTCAGCCGTTTTAAGAAGAAAAAGGACGGCGAGACCGCAAATGAAAGACGTACAAGAGGTACTATACTTGATACAGAGGTCCCCTTTGTTGTAACAGAGGCATACAATACCTTCAGGACCAATCTTCTCTTTGCGCTTTCCACTACAGACAGTAACGTATTCATAGTTACAAGTGCTCTTTCAGGCGAAGGTAAGAGTACAAATGCCGCTAACCTTGCTATATCAATAGGTGAGACCGAATCAAAGGTGCTTGTTATAGATGCGGATCTTAGACGTCCCACTCAGCACAGAATGTTCCATCTCAGCAATAAGAAGGGTCTGTCTACAATACTTGCAGGTATGACGGATATAAATTCCGCTATAAATAAAAGGGTGCACAGCAATACCGATGTTATAACATCAGGTCCTATGCCGCCTAACCCATCACAGATGCTTACTTCTGACAAGATGCAGAAATTTATATCTGAGGTAAGCAAGATGTACGACTATGTTATAATAGATACATCTCCCGTAAACGTAGTATCCGACGCCCTTATCATATCTAAGTATACGGCAGGTATCGTACTTGTTACACGTGAGAATATCACCACTTATGATATGATAGACAGAGCCTTGTCAAGTGTGGACTTTGTGGGTACAAATATTTTGGGTATCGTTTCCAACTCTGTTGATGTGGACGCTAAGCACTATGGTAAGTATAGATATAAGTATAATTATAACTATCGTTACAATTATAACTACAATTATAATTACAGCTATTCCGACAGAACAGACGAGAGCAACAACCTTGAAGATCTGGAAAATAAGAATAAAAAAACAAGTAAAAAAGAGAATGACAAATGATAAAAGCTGTTTGCATATGCCGTTAAAGGGCATTTGCAAACAGCTTTGTTTTGTGCAACGATATTATTTCCTTCTCTTCCCGGTCATTTTTTCTATTTTTATCCCTATGACAATAGTCTTGTCTATATCTGCATCTATGTATGCAAGCCCCTTTTCAATAAAATCATATGAGAATTTTTTTATCATTTCCGTAAGGGCGGCTTTCTTTTCATCAGGATCGTCTATTTTCATTGCCGTACCGAATACAACGGCGCTTTCAAAGCTTGTGGAAAACTTATGAGGTATAGGCTCGTGCTTTGTTACTACGGTAAATGAAACTCTGCTGTCGTAGGCAATATTATCCAGCTTGTGTCCGATTTTTGCCCCATGAAAATAAATTTTGCCGTCTTTATATACATAGTTAAGGGGAACGCCGTAGGGATAGCCGTTTTCACCTATTGTAGCAAGCACGCCGTAATCTCCCTTTTCAAGTATTTCTGCTGTTTCGGTATGGGACAGCTCTCTGTCCCTTCTTCTCATTTCTCTGAACATTATATGCTCCTCCCAAGCTAAAACCGTAAGGTCTGTAATTATAATTCCAGTATACCGCTTTCTTTTATATTCCGTACTGCTTTCTCAAGGACTTTCGGAGGCTGTACAAGAGCCATTCTTACATAGCCTTCACCCAATTCGCCGAATGAAACTCCGGGAACACACAGTACGCCTGCTTTTTCCAGAAGGTCAAATGTAAAGCGTGTAGAGGATATGTAATTAGGCGGTATGGGGAACCATGTGAACATTGTAGAGTCTGTAAGGGGCACGTCCCAGCCTATTGACCTGAGTCCATAGCATAGAGTATCTCTTCTTTTTCTGTACTCCTCCCTGTTTTTCTCTATTATGTCCTGAGGACCTGTAAGGGCAGCAATGGCAGCGGTCTGTATACCCTTGCATATTCCGTAGTCTATCTGTGAGCGGAATGCCCTGAAGCGCTTTATTATCTCGGGATTTCCCAGAGCAAATGAAAGCCTTAGACCTGTCAGGTTGTAGCTTTTTGAAAGGGAATTAAACTCTATGCCTACGTCCATAGCGCCGTCTATCTCAAGGAAGGAGATACCGGGCTTGTAGTCATATATAAGCTCTGAGTATGCGTTATCGTGTATTACTGTAATGTCGTATCTGTGGGCAAATTCCACAAGCCTTTCATAAAAGCTTCTGTCTGCATGAGCAGTCGTAGGATTGTTGGGATATGACACCACCATCATTTTGGCTTTTTTCGCAACATTTTCGGGTATGGCGTCAAGGTCTATTATATAGTTGTTTTCCTTTAATAAGGGCATGTATTCCAGCTTAACGTCTGCCATTGTGGGACCGAATGAAAATATCTGATAACAGGGATCAGGCACAAGTACGGTATCCTTGCTGTCGCATATAGGAAAGGCTATGTGGGCGATACCCTCTTGGGAACCGTTTACGGCAAGTATGTTTTCTGCTCCCAGCTCTACATTATACCTTCTTTTGTACCATTGCTGTACGGCTGAGATAAGCTCGGGGCTTTCTGTCATGCCGTATTTGTAGTTTTCGGGATCAAGCATTGCCTCAGATACCGCCTTCATTACAAAGTCTGAAGGAGGCATATCCGGCGTGCCTATTGACAGATTTATGACCTCTCTTCCCTTTTTCTCCAATTCCTTTCGGGCATCGTCAAGATCCAGTAATATATTTGCGTTTATACGGCCGAATTTTTCTGAAAATTTCATATATATTTCTCCTTTGCACTTTATAAAAACAGTATACAGTCATTGCAAAAATATTGCAAGTAAATTAACGGCGTGTCGATAAAATCGACACTTTGAAAGAAATGCTTTTTTTCGACAGTTAGGTCTGTAGGGGATTTTTATTTCTTAATAAAAATATCATAAAATTCTTGCCAAAAAAAGAAAAAACCCTATTGACAGGGTCTTGCAAAAATGGTAAAATAATATACTGCACCAATAATATTATATACTTATACAAAATTATTGTACCACAAAAAGAAAAAAAAGTCAATAGATTTTTGTAAAAGATTTGTAAATAATATGAAGAGATGTTCACAATTACATTCTTCAAATAAATAAAGGAGTGAAAGTGCCAATGGACAACAACAGATTACGTCCTGTAATGTACGGCGATACTATGCGCATGAGCTATGCACGTATTGACGAAGTACTTGAGATGCCTAACCTTCTTGCCTTGCAGAAGGACAGCTACCAATGGTTTCTGGACAAGGGTCTTTCAGAGGTTTTTGACGATATTTCGCCTATAAGCGATTATAACGGCAATTACATTCTGGAGTTTGTAGACTTTAAGCTTGACAATGAAACAAAGTATTCTATTGCCGAATGTAAGGACAGAGATGCTACCTATGCTACTCCCCTGAGAGTAAAGGTAAGGCTTCGCAACAAGGAAAACGACGAGGTCAAGGAGCAGGAAATATACATGGGTGAATTCCCTCTTATGACCGAAACAGGCACCTTTGTAATAAACGGCGCCGAGAGAGTCATCGTTTCTCAGCTTGTGCGTTCTCCCGGCATATATTTTGAAATTGCCAAAGACAGAGACGGTAAGAACCTTCTTTCATCTACGGTTATACCCAACAGAGGCGCATGGCTTGAATACGAAACCGATTCAAACGATGTATTTTCCGTAAAAATAGACAGGAACAGGAAGGTCCCCGTTACCACTCTTATAAGAGCGCTTGGCTGCGGTACGGATCAGGATATAATCGACCTTTTCGGCGAAGAGCCTAAAATAATAGCCACTATAGAAAAGGATGTTACAAAGACCTATGAGGAAGGTCTTATAGAGATATATAAAAAGCTCCGCCCAGGCGAGCCACCTACAGTAGAGTCAGCTCTTACCATACTCAACAATATGTTCTATGATCCCAAGAGGTATGATCTTGCTCATGTAGGCAGGTATAAATTCAACAAGAAGCTTGCTTTCAAAAACAGAGTCGCAGGCTATACTCTTTCACAGGACGTTGTGGATCCTATGACGGGAGAGGTAATTGCAGAGTCAGGCACTACTCTGACGGAAGAGCTGTGCGATACTCTTCAGGACAGCGCCGTTACGGCTATATTCGTAAAGGCAGGAGACAGAGAAGTAAAGATACTTTCAAACCTTGCCGTAAAGATAGACGACTTTATTTCAGCCTATGGCATTACCGCTAAGGAATTTGAGATAAAGGAGAGAGTGCATTTCCCCACTCTCATGAAGATACTTGAGGAAAATGAAGATGCCGAAAGCATAAGACTTGCCATAAAGGCAAATATGGGCGAGCTTGTGACAAAGCATATCACTTCTGAGGATATTATGGCATCTATCAATTACTGTATAGGTCTTGACTATGGCATCGGCACAAGAGATGATATTGACCATCTTGGCAACAGACGTATAAGAGCCGTAGGCGAGCTTTTGCAGAATCAGTTCAGAATAGGTCTTTCCAGAATGGAGAGGACCGTTAAAGAGAGAATGACGACTCAGGATACAGAGAGCATAACTCCTCAGGCTCTTATCAATATAAAGCCTGTTACCGCTTCCATTAAGGAGTTTTTCGGAAGCTCTCAGCTTTCACAGTTTATGGATCAGAACAACCCTCTTGGCGAGCTTACTCACAAGAGAAGGCTTTCAGCCTTAGGTCCGGGCGGTCTTTCAAGAGAAAGAGCGGGCTTTGAGGTGCGAGATGTTCACAATTCTCATTACGGCAGAATGTGTCCTATAGAGACTCCCGAAGGTCCAAATATCGGACTTATCAACTCTCTTGCCACATTTGCCAAGATAAATGAATACGGCTTTATAGAAGCGCCATACAGAGTTATAGACAAGTCCTCAGGCGTTTCAAGAGTTACCGACGACTTTATATATATTGCGGCAGACGAAGAAGAAAAATATACTATAGCTCAGGCAAACGAACCCCTTAATGAGAACAAGGAATTTGTCAACAGAAGGGTAACATGCCGAAGAAGAGAGGAAAATGTACAGGTAGCCCCTGAAAAGGTCGACCTTATGGACGTATCTCCAAGACAGCTTGTTTCCGTAGCTACGGCTCTTATTCCCTTCCTTCAGAACGATGACGTTACAAGAGCGCTCATGGGCTCTAACATGCAGCGTCAGGCAGTACCTCTTCTTACAACAGATGCGCCTATAGTCGGCACAGGCATGGAGTACAAGACTGCAAAGGACTCAGGCGTATGCGTAGTTGCACGTTCTGACGGAGAGGTCATATTTGTAGACGCCTCCAAGATAATAATAAAGACTAACGAAGGTCATACCGAGACATATGAGCTTACTAAGTTCAAGCGCTCAAATCAGTCCAACTGTATGAATCAGGTGCCTATTGTAAGCAAGGGACAGAAGATAACAGCCGGCTCGGTTATAGCCGACGGTCCTTCTACAAAGAACGGCGAGCTTGCCTTAGGCAAGAACCCTCTTATCGGCTTTATGACATGGGAGGGCTACAACTATGAGGACGCAGTATTATTAAGTGAAAGACTTGTTATGGACGATGTATATACGTCTATCCATATTGAGGAATACGAAACAGAAGCCAGAAATACAAAGCTTGGCGATGAGGAAATAACAAGAGATATACCTAACATGGGCGCAGAAGCTCTTAAGGACCTTGACGAACAGGGTATCATAAGAATAGGCGCAGAGGTACAGCCTAATTCCATACTTGTAGGTAAGGTAACGCCTAAGGGCGAAACCGAGCTTACGGCTGAGGAAAGACTTCTGAGAGCCATATTCGGCGAGAAGGCAAGAGAGGTAAGAGATACTTCTCTTACGGTTCCTCACGGTACAAGCGGTATAGTTGTAGATGTAAAGGTATTCTCAAGAGAAAACAACGATGAGCTTGCTCCAGGCGTCAATCAGTCAGTAAGAGTATATATAGCTCAGAAGAGAAAAATATCTGTAGGCGATAAGATGGCAGGACGTCATGGAAATAAGGGCGTTGTGTCAAGAGTGCTTCCCGTAGAGGATATGCCCTATCTTCCCAACGGACGTCCTCTTGATATAGTTCTTAACCCTCTGGGCGTGCCTTCACGTATGAATATAGGTCAGGTCCTTGAGATACATTTAGGTCTTGCAAGCAATGTACTGGGCTGGAAAATAGCTACTCCTGTATTTGACGGTGCAAATGAGCAGGACATTATGGAAACTCTTGACATGGCAAACGATTATGCCAACTCTCTTGTAAGAGATGAGGACAACAAATTTGTAGATAATTTTGACGACTTTGCTGCTAAATGGCAGGATAAGCTGGATCCACAGGTATTTGAATACCTGGACAAGAACAGGGATCACCGTAAGGAATGGGCAGGAGTGCCTATTGACAGAACAGGTAAGGTAAAGCTTCGTGACGGCAGAACAGGCGAGGAGTTTGACAATCCTACCACTATCGGCTTCATGCATTACCTTAAGCTTCATCACCTTGTAGACGATAAGATACATGCTCGTTCCACAGGTCCTTACTCACTTGTTACTCAGCAGCCTCTTGGCGGCAAGGCTCAGTTCGGCGGTCAGCGTTTCGGTGAGATGGAAGTATGGGCTCTCGAGGCATATGGCGCTTCCTATACTCTTCAGGAAATAATTACCGTAAAGTCTGACGATATAGTAGGCCGTGTAAGCACTTATGAAGCTATTGTAAAGGGCGAAAATATACCTGAACCGGGAGTTCCCGAATCCTTTAAGGTGCTTCTTAAGGAATTGCAGGCTCTTGCTCTTGACGTAGCCGTATTCAATGAAGGAAAAGAAGTAGAAATAGATGAATTTGCAGACAACAGAGAGCTTACTGTCGGAGTCAATATGGAGGGCAATGAGCCTGATGATATTGACGAGGACAAGGAAGAGGACGGAGAGTCAGCTATCGACAGCCTTCTTGGAGGTATCTCATTAGACGATGTTGACGACGCTCTGGGCGATATATCCGATGACGATATAGTTATAGACGAGGACGAGTTTGACGAGGAAGAAATGCTGGCTGATCTGGCAGACCTTGACAAGCTTATAGACAAAGAACAGGAGGTGGAGTAAAATGAGCGGCAATGAAACTGAAAAGCAGATAATATTTGATTCTATCAAAATCGGCCTGGCATCTCCTGAAAAAATAAGAAAGTGGTCCTACGGCGAGGTAAAAAAGCCGGAGACTATTAACTACAGGACTCTTAAGCCCGAAAGAGACGGTCTTTTCTGCGAAAGGATATTCGGACCTACAAAGGACTGGGAATGTCATTGCGGTAAGTACAAGAGAATAAGACACAAGGGCATAATATGCGACCGCTGCGGCGTTGAAATAACAAAGAGCAAGGTAAGACGTGAGAGAATGGGTCACATAGAGCTGGCAGCGCCTGTATCCCATATATGGTATTTCAAGGGTATCCCTTCCAAAATGGGTACAATACTTGGCAAAAGCCCTAAGGAGCTTGAAAAGGTCCTTTACTTTGCCAGCTATATAGTTCTTGATCCCGGCGAAACTTCTTTTTTGTACAAGGAGGTCATAACCGACCAGCAGAGGAGAGATGCCGAAGAAAAGTACGGCAGAAATTCCTTCAGAGCAGGTATGGGCGCCGAAGCTGTAAAGGAGCTTCTTGAAGCTATAGATCTTGACAAGGAATCCGAAGAGCTTAAGAAGGAGCTTGTAGATGCTACAGGACAGAAAAAAGCCAAAATAATAAAAAGACTTGAGGTAGTGGAGTCCTTCAGATTAAGCGGAAACAGACCCGAGTGGATGGTAATGGACGTTATCCCTGTTATACCTCCTGAGCTGAGACCTATGGTACAGCTTGACGGCGGTCGTTTTGCCACATCGGATCTTAACGACCTTTACAGAAGAGTCATAAACAGAAATAACAGATTAAAGAAGCTTCTGGAATTGGGTACTCCCGACATTATCGTAAGAAATGAAAAGAGAATGCTCCAGGAAGCAGTTGATGCACTTATAGACAACGGCAGAAGAGGCAGACCCGTAACAGGTCCCGGCAACAGAGCGCTCAAGTCACTTTCAGACTTATTAAAGGGCAAGCAGGGACGTTTCCGTCAGAACCTTCTGGGAAAGAGAGTCGACTATTCAGGCCGTTCCGTTATAGTTGTAGGCCCTACGCTCAAGCTCTATCAATGCGGTCTGCCTAAGGAAATGGCTATAGAGCTTTTCAAGCCCTTCGTTATGAAGAAGCTTGTGTCAGACGAGATAGCGGCAAATATCAAGAGCGCCAAGAGAATGGTAGAGCAGCTTAAGCCTGAGGTATGGGACGTGCTGGAGCAGGTAATAAAGGAGCACCCCGTTATGCTCAACAGAGCGCCTACTCTTCACAGACTTGGTATACAGGCATTTGAGCCTGTGCTTGTAGAGGGCAGGGCTCTCAAGCTTCACCCTCTTGTATGTACGGCTTACAATGCGGACTTTGACGGAGATCAGATGGCTGTTCACGTTCCTCTGAGCGTAGAAGCTCAGGCGGAATGCCGTTTCCTGCTTCTTGCGCCTAACAATCTGCTCAAGCCTTCAGACGGTGAGCCTGTGGTAGTTCCTTCACAGGATATGGTACTTGGTATTTACTACCTTACATTGGCTAAGGAGGGTGAAAAGGGCGAAGGCAAGGTATTCCTTGACGAGAACGAGGCCCTTCTTGCCTATGACAACCATGTTATAAGCCTTCATGCCAGAATAAAGGTAAGAAGGACTGTGGAAATAAACGGAGAAATGAAGTCCGCTATTGTAGACACTACGGCAGGACGTATCATATTCAACGAGATAATACCTCAGGATCTGGGCTTTGTAGACAGAAGCATTGATGAAAACAAGTTCAAGTTTGAAATAGATTTCCTTACGGGAAAGAAGGAGCTTGGAAAGATAATAAACAGATGTATACACAAGCACCCTGCTACAGAAACGGCAGTTGTGCTTGACGATATAAAGAGTCTTGGCTTTAAGTTCTCTACAAGAGGTTCGCTTACCGTATCGGTATCCGATATGAAGATACCTGAGGCTAAGAATGAGCTTCTTGCCGAAGGCGATGAGCAGGTAAACAAGATCACAGCTATGTACCGTAAGGGTCTTATGACAGATGAGGAAAGACACAACAAGGTCATAGAGGTATGGGAAAAGGTGGACGACCAGATAACAAACGCACTTATTTCCAATCTTGGTCAGTATAACGATATTTATATGATGGCTCTTTCAGGTGCCAGAGGTTCAAACAGACAGATCAAGCAGCTTGCAGGTATGCGTGGACTTATGGCTTCACCGTCAGGCGAGACTATAGAGCTTCCTATAAAGGCTAACTTCCGTGAAGGTCTTACTGTTCAGGAATACTTTATTTCCGCTCATGGTGCAAGAAAAGGTCTTACGGATACGGCTCTTAAGACTGCCGACTCAGGTTATCTTACAAGACGTCTTGTAGATGTATCTCAGGATATAATTGTAAGGGAATACGACTGTTCTGAGGATACTGATGAAAAGCCTTACATGGAGGTAAGCGCCTTCATGGACGGACAGGAAACTATCGAACCTCTTGAGGACAGAATAAGAGGAAGATTTTCGGTAGAGGACATTACCGACCCTGCAAGCGGCAAGGTCATAGTGCCTGCCGATACTCTTATTACTCCCGATATGGCGGAAGCAGTAGTAAATGCAGGTATCGAGAAGGTCAGGATAAGGACCATACTGAGCTGTAAATGCCATAACGGCGTATGCTCTAAGTGCTATGGCGCAAATATGGCAAGCGGCAGACAGGTAAGGATAGGTGAAGCCGTAGGTATTATTGCGGCTCAGTCCATTGGCGAGCCCGGTACTCAGCTTACAATGAGAACATTCCATACAGGCGGTATTTCAGGTAACGACCTTACACAAGGTCTGCCCAGAGTAGAGGAGCTTTTTGAGGCAAGAAAGCCTAAGGGACTTTCTATAATAGCAGAGTTCGGCGGCAGGGTAACTATCAATGTTGTAGGCACAAAGGCCAACAAGAAAGAGGACGTTATCGTAACTGCGCCTAACGGCGAGGTCAAGGAATACTCCATTCCTTACGGCTCCAGAATATGCGTGCTCAACGGCGATGTTATAGAGGACGGCGACCAGATAACGGAAGGCTCCATCAATCCTCAGGATATTCTGAGAATAAACGGCGTAAGAGGCGTACAGGACTATATACTCAAGGAAGTACAGAGAGTGTACAGACTACAGGGCGTTGATATTAACGATAAGCATATAGAGGTCATAGTAAGACAGATGCTCAAGAGAGTAAGGATAGAGTCTGAAGGGGATACGGATATGCTTCCCGGCTCTCAGGTGGATTGGCTTGCCTTTGAGGACGCCAATGCAAAGGCCATAGCGGAAGGAAAAGAGCCTGCAACAGGCTCAAGGACCCTTTTGGGTATCACAAAGGCATCTCTTGCCACAGATTCATTCCTTTCAGCTGCGTCATTCCAGGAAACTACAAAGGTCCTTACTGACGCTGCCGTAAGGGGTAAGCTGGATCCTCTTATCGGTCTTAAGGAAAATGTTATCATAGGTAAGCTTATACCGGCAGGCACAGGTATGAATCTTTACAGAAAGGTAGATCTGAAGCTGGATAAGCCCGACTATGTTCCCGAATCCGACATGGAGGAAATATATGCTGAGGAGATAATCAGCTCCGAAGATATTGGTATTGAACCTGTTATAAATAACGAGGAATAAACTAAGGGGCTGTAAGCCCCTTAGTTTTCTTATATATTCAGAATGATCAAGGAGGACGGCATGGATATACAGGTAGGCGACATCGTAACAATGAAGAAGCAGCACCCCTGCGGGTCTAAGGACTGGGAAATATTAAGGATAGGTGCGGATTTCAGAATGAAATGCTGCGGCTGTGGTCATATGGTAATGCTTGCCAGGACAAAGGCCGAAAAAAACATAAAAAATGTTGTTCATAAGGGGTAGTTTTGTTATTTTGTATAAAAATAAGTTAATATGTTGTTTACAATTATCATTGTTTTGTGAAGCCCTTATGTGGTATACTTAAAAAAAAGATATAAAGGAGAGATTTGATGAAAAAAAGAATACTTGCAGCGATACTTTCCTTTGTTATGCTTATGTCGGTAAGCGTATCTGCCGCTGTATACGGCGATGCAGATGGTGACGGAAGCGTAACATCAAGAGATGCGTCAGCTGCTATGGACTATGTTCTGGATAGCGGCAAGCTGCCTTCTGCGGAAAATTTCATAACGATGCTGGATATGGACGGAAACGGCGAAATAAACAGCGCAGATGTAGCCTATATACTTCAGAAGGTGCTTGACTCAACATTCAGATCACCTGTAGAGAAGGGAGAAGTACCTCCTTATGAGCCTACAGAGGTTTCAACAGAGTCTGCTACACAGGCAACAACGGCAGAACCTGTTACTCAGGCAACAACAGCCGAACCTACAACACAGGCAACAACTGTTGAGCCAACTACACAGGCAACTACAGAAAAGCCGGTGGAGACCACTACCGAAGCGTTTACAGACGGCGTTATAAGAAGTCCTCATAGTATGGACGTAAACAGCTTTCTGAGTGACCCTTATTTCGATTCTACCGTTGACAAGACCAATCTTCAGGGCGCAAACGGAGATTACAGAATAAGGATAAAGTCAGGAGAGTATATTGAATTTACCGTTTCAAAGGGCGCCAATGTATATATTACGGCAAAGCATGCCAGCACGACCGACGGAGATCCGAGATCACTTTTCCTTTCAGCGGTAAACGGCAGCTATTCAAAGGAAGTAGAATATAAGATGGGAGATCCTTATGAGGAGATACTCTATGGCGCAAAGTTGGAGGGTACATATAGGATAACTTCCAGCGCACACATGGATATTAAAGAAATAAGGATAACTTTTGACGATGTGGAAATGCCTACGGAAACAACTACCGTTATTGAAATGCCTGAGGTACCGTCAGAAATAACCACTAACGACACAAGTATCGAGGTAGGCGACTTTAGCGAGCTTAAGTCAGCTATTTCAAAGACAAATGTGGATATTTACATCAAGAACGATATTGAATGTACGGATTCATTAAGGCTTGACAACAGAAATGCCAATGTGAACATTATAGGTGTGACACAGTCTGACGGCACTCTTCCAAGCATTGACTTTACACCTTTCAGAGACAGCGCTACGTCTACAGGTGAAAGCGGTACCGGCATAAGAATATCAGGCAGCGGATATTCCTTTGAGAATGTCATAGTAGAAAAGGCTCCTGACTGCGGTATCAGAATAAAGAACAGCAGCACTTCTGCAAGCAACTGCTTCTTTAAAAACTGTATATTCAGATACAACAACAATTCGGGCATATCTATGACAAACGGCACTCATGACGTTACATTTATAGCTGTAGACAGCTACAGAAACGGAGATATAGTAAACAAGTGCGGCGATGATGCAGACGGATTTTCTCCAAAGCTTGGCTGCGGAAACAATATATATTTCTACAACTGCCGTGCATGGGAAAACAGCGACGACGGTTGGGACAGCTATGAATCCTCACCTTATGTTGGAAATATATACTATATAGAGTGTCTTGCATGGAACAACGGCAATCCCAATGTATTCACAGGAGAGTACGACTATAAGAACGGCTTCCCTCTTGATAAGAACTTACTCTATGTAGAGCAGATATTAAGAGAGGATCCCGATTTTGAAACTAAGTTCAACAACAAACAGGTTTCATCATGGCCAAGAGTTACCATAAGACTTTACGGCGGCATGACAAGGACTTATGAACAGCTTCTTTCAGATGCTTGGGGCGGCAATCCCAACGGATTCAAGTTCGGCTCATCAGCCACTCCTTCAAAGTCCTACAGATATATAGAGAACTGTATTGCCTTCGACCATGTGGACAATGCTCATCAGTCTCCTGCAAAGGGCTATGACCAGAATGGCGGTTCAGCTCGTTTTGATATTATAAACGGTCTGAGCTTTGACAATCAGCAGAACTACTGGATGGACAAGATGACCGCTATTTCACAGGAGGGTACGGCGCTTAGCTTTGGCGGAGGACAAGCAGATACTACCAAGAATCTCAAAATATCATCTCCTTCGGATTCAGAGCAGGAAAGCCTGAGAACGGCAGTACACAATTACAGAGATGAGATCTATGATTTTGTTTACAGCGACAAAACACCGGGAATAAAGCTTTGCCCGGTATTTAACAGATAAGATCGATAAGCTGTCGTGTTATGATCTGTATTAAAAGAGATCTGATGCGGCAGCTTAA
The DNA here is from genome assembly GCA_947589405.1 of uncultured Clostridia bacterium. Taxonomy (GTDB): domain Bacteria; phylum Bacillota; class Clostridia; order Lachnospirales; family CAG-274; genus CANPXH01. Next base: position 18,654 of record CANQBT010000029.1, read on the forward strand.
TTTGTGCTTTGTGCGTAAGTTCGACCCTTCAGTCAGCCCATGCAAATCCGTTCATAACTTGCAATTCTTGGTTGGGCTGACAGCTCCCCTTACGAAGGGGAGCTTAGGTAGTTGTCCCCCATAATTTCTTAGTTAGAAATAAAGTTGTTTTTTCAGTATTATAAAGCTGTTGAGGAACACAAAATTTAAGGAAGCCCTTTCCCCCACCTCAAGCCTC
>CANQBT010000030.1 GCA_947589405.1 uncultured Clostridia bacterium
CACAGCACACAATATTCATAAATACATTTATATAATTGGATTTATTGTGAAAATGCTCAAGCTCATGAAGAAGTATAAAATACAATTCACTTTCGTTGTAATTATCGGTATTTAAAAATATAGTTTGCTTTAAAAGTCCAAATTCCGACGGAGAATCAAAGCCGTGAAATATTACAACTCTTGTATTAAAATTGAAATTGTATTTATTTTTTAAATTGGTTAAAATATTGTTTATTCTGTCATTATCACAGGGCGGTATTCTTTTTGCATTTTTACATAAAAAATAATATCCCGCAAAATATTTTGACAATGAAATAACAGCACCTAATGCCCATATAAAACATAGAATATGAAGCACATTTATAGAATTATCTGCATTGACAGATATAATAGGCGTATTTACCATTTCTTTTATTCCATGCATAATAACATGATCCCTTATTCCCTTAGTAAAGCAGAACTCAAAGGGCAGAAGAAGCCTTAATCCTATTATAAGTATAAAAATATATGTAAAAGCAATATTGATCTTTGGAATAAATTTTATCCTGTCTGTTATAAATATTAAAAGCAATATAACAATACTTGTAATAATTATTGTATTAATAAAAGAATACAATGTAAGTCTTGCAAAATAGTCTATAGGGATATGTACCACATCTTCCATTTTCATTCTCCTTTCTGTCCTGAAATGCTTTTTCCGATTTTAATTTTCTACTATCGGTACATTAGGAAGTTCTTTCATATTGGGATTTTTAAGCAGTCTTTCGCCGTTGTAAAACAATACATAATAATCTCCTTCTTTTACAATATAAGAATTACTGCTGTTAAACATATCACCTGTCAATGGCATCAGCTCTGCTTTCGGCGGTTCTCCTGCCGGCTGCACCACATATCTTGCAGAACAGAAAACATAAAAAGACATAATTATCAGCATCAAAACACATATCGGTGTGTTGATATTCTTGTTCTCGGCAAGTGTTTTGAATCGGTTGAGAAGCTTATTTTTACTGCCTATGCCTATTATAGATTCTGTAAGAGCTCGGTTGTTTTTAGTATTATTATCTGATTTGTATATATCAAAAATACATCTTAAATAATCGTATTTCTCATCGTGACTAAGTTCCTTTGCAACAAAGCTGTCAACATATGTTTCTATCAACTCATCAACATGATTTTTAAAAAGCTTCACAACAGGATACCACCAGTATACACAGCTTACAACAGATAAAAACATGCTCATGACATTTGACCGATTGTGGAAATGTTCAAGCTCGTGAAGCAGTATGAAATACAGCTCCCTGTCGGTATATTTATCACTATTCAGAAAAATTGTCTGACTTAATATGCCAAATTCGGAAGGTGAATCCAAAAATGGGAATATTATAACATTGGTATCGAAATCAAAATCAAATTTATATTTTAAACTAGATAAAATATTATTTATCCTGCTATCCTTACATATGGGAAGCCGTTTTGACAGCTTCACTAATTTATAATAAGCGCTGAAATATCTGAAAAGCGCAATGACTGCGCCTAATATCCATATAAAGCACAATATATGAAGTATATTAATATTACTATAAGTATTGATATGTATAATGGGCGTTTTGGATAATTCTTTAATCTTGTTCATAATTACAAAAGAATTGATCCCTTTTGTAAATGAAAATTCAAAAGGAGTAAGAAGCCGTATACCTATTATAAATACAGCCAGATATGTAAATGCAATATTCACTTTAGGCAGAAATTTTATTCTGTTTGTAATAAATATCAGCAATAAAATTAAAATGCCTGTGATTATTGTTGTGTTTAAGAAAGAGTATAGGGTAAATTTTACAAGGGGATATAAAGTCATACTGACTGTATCTTCCATTTTCATTCTCCTTTTGTTTTTGGAATATTTGTTTTTTCAATTCAACATTTCAGTCACCTATATATGGCACATTTGGTAAATTCTCTAAAATTGGATTTTGAACTGTAAAAGATACATTACCATTATTATAATGCAATACATAAGTATTTTTATCTTTTGTGATATATGAATTTTCCGATGTAAAATCATTGCTCTCAAAATTAATCTCTTCTTCGGGAGGCAACCCTGCATTTTGCACTACGTATCTTCCCGAGCAAAAAATATAAAAAGACATAACAAGCAATATTAAAATACATATTGGAGCGTTTATTTTTTTAGTTTCGGTCAAAACTTTAAATCTGTTCAGCAATTTATTTTTTCTGCCTATGCCAATTATGGATTCTGTGGGAGCACTATCTTTTGATAAACTATCTTCCGATCTGTATATATCAAAAATACATTTCATGTAATTATACTTTCCGTTTCGGTCAAGCTCACTTGTAACGAAATCATCAACATATGTTTCTATCAATTCGTCAACGTGGTTTTTAAAAAGCTTAAGGATTGGATTCCACCAGTATACACAGCACACAATATTCATAAATACATTTATATAATTGGATTTATTGTGGAAATGCTCAAGCTCATGAAGAAGTATAAAATACAATTCCTTTTCGCTATAATTATCGGTATTTAAAAATATAGTCTGCTTTAAAAGTCCAAACTCCGACGGAGAATCAAAGCCGTGAAATATCACAACTCTTGTATTAAAATTGAAATTGTATTTATTTTTTAAATTGGTTAAAATATTGTTTATTCTGTCATTATCACAGGGCGGTATTTTGTTTGCTTTTTTACATAAATAATAATATCCTGCAAAATATTTTGACAGAGAAATAACAGCGCCAAATATCCATATAAAGCACAAAATATGAAGTACATTTATGGAGCTGTCTGCATTGATATGAATAACAGGTATATTGGTTATTTCCTTTATTTTGTGCATAACATTATGTGAGCTGACGGCTTTTGTAAAGTAATATTCAAACGGTGTAAGAAGTCTTATCCCTATTATTGATACAGACAAATATGTAAAAACAATATTTATCTTTGGAAGAAATTTTATTCTCTCAGTTATAAATATCAGAAGCAGTATAATAATGCTTGTAAAAATTATGGTATTTATAACAGAATAACGTGTAAGAGCTATCCATACGCCTGTATTTATATGTATCTCCTCACGCATTGTTATTCTCCTTTTTTGTCATTATGAGCCTCGTCAAGAAATTCTTCTATCGCTTTCATATATTCGCTGTTTCTGTTTTTATCCTTTTTTACAATATAATTGAGCAATTCCTTCAAATCTATCACTCTGTTGTTGAATCGGTATACCTCCTTTGTAAGGTTAGCCATATATTCCGTTAATGATAGAGTAGGGGCATAAAGTCGACCGGGAGATTTAACAACACGCACTCTGCCGACCACTTCTATAAATCCTCTCTCCTCCAGCTTATTGATGATTTTGTGAACAGAGCCTTCCGATACATTTTTTGTCTTTGTTATAATTTCCGAAACGAGCATGGGTCTGTCGCTGTCCCACATGACCTTCATAATTTCATATTCCTTTGAGTTTAAGTCCATTTTTATCATAATATCCTCTTTTCCAATGTAATGATTTATACTTTATAATTTATTAAAATCTATAATTTATATGGTGTCTTTGTAATTATTATATATATTATTGCAAAAATTGTCAATATAATAATTGACAAATGGAAAAAGGTAGTTTAATATAGATAATAGATTTTCATATTTTACAATCTATATTGTGGAATGGGATAATAGAAAAATGGTGTAATTAAGAAATATCTTACGACAACGATAATTAAATATTGCACCCTTCCGTCAGCTTGCGCTGACACCTTCCCTCAGAGAGGGACGGCTTGTGAGAGAACTGTTAGATTTGCCGTAGGCAAAGTGCTGAACCTCAGAGAGGGACGGCTTAAGTGTGCGTATTTCTCACTTTCTTGTTTAGTGGTAAATACCGGCTTTTTAACATTATTAAGGCATTTGAAGAACATAAACCTAAGGCGTCCCTCTTCTTTCTTTAAACAGCCTCCCCTAGCTCAATTTTATATTGAGCGTCAAGGGGAGGGGGACCATTTCAAACAATTTTTATTGTTTGAAATGGTGGAAGGGTTGTTCTAAGGTGAAAGAATACTTCGGTATTTATGATAAACAAAAAATGTTTATAGAAATATAGTTGACTCTTCCGTCCGCCCAATGGAAATGTAATGTTATCGGAAAGAAACGATTGGTCGGACACCTTTCCCTTACGCCCTTAAGGGCTAAGGGACGGCAGAAGGAGAGCGTTAAAGAAAAATTTTATTTTTCAATAACATTATATATTCCCCCTAACAACTCAAATCATATTACAATTAATTTGTATTTATTATATTACTTTTATATTCCGATATAGTAAGATAATAAAATTGAAACAAGGTATTGACAAATTTTAAATTTAGATTTATAATCATAAACAAATAACAATGTTTAAAATTTACAGTATATAAATTTTACCCTCCCTCTTGGTTTTCAAGGGGGGGGGTAAATTGGTTTATAAATAACGCAACTGATTTAAAATTTAAAACACTTAATTTAAAAAGGAGGAATATTATGTTCAGAAAAATTTTAGCGGGAGGTCTAAGCGTTGTACTTGCAGTTTCGGCAATGTCATTTACACCCTTTGCCCAAGAGAAGCAGCTTGCTTTCCCCGGCGCAGAGGGCGGCGGTATGTACTCTCAGGGCGCAAGAGCATCATCAAATTTTACCGTTTACCATGTTACCAATCTTTACGACAGCGGAACGGGCTCCTTCAGAGATGCCGTGTCACAGGGCAACAGAATAATTGTATTTGATGTAGCGGGAAATATTATGCTTGAAAGCTCATTGCAGATAAGAAGCAGCAATCTGACCATATTGGGACAGACTGCTCCAGGCGAGGGTATATGTGTAGGCGGAAACGATGTGCGTTTCAGCAATGCAAACAATGTTATAATGCGATATATGCGTTTTCGTATGGGTGATATTTCCGACTCTCAGGAGGACGGCTTGGGCGTAAGGAACTGCACAGAGGTCATACTTGACCATTGCAGCGTCAGCTGGAGTATAGACGAATGTCTTTCCGCCTATGAAAATAAAAACTTTACGGCACAGTACTGTATAATAAGCGAAAGTCTTAATCAGTCACACCATGCCAAAGGCGATCATGGCTACGGCGGTATATGGGGCGGCACTAATGCCAGCTTCCACCACAATCTTATAGCTACCCACAACAGCAGAACACCGAGAGTAGGTTCAAGCGCTACTGTACACAGCTATCAGGACAGACCCGACTATGAAAGCCTTGTGGACATAAGGAACAATGTTATATACAACTGGGGCAATCAATGTGCCTACGGCGGTGAAAGAAATACAAGGATAAACCTTGTAAACAATTACTACAAGCCTACAGCTATAGCAAATCCCGATGCTAAATTTCTGTTTGATACATATTCTGCCGACCTTACCGAAGAAATAGGCGGAACAATATATGCCAACGGAAATATTATGGAAGGCGATGAAGCAATGACAAACAACAACCGCATCGGGGTCGTTGCTCATCGTGACAGTATAGTATGGAAATGGTGCGAAAGTATATCAGACGGTTACACAGACGAGGAGGGTAAGCTTTGGGCAAACGACCAATATATTTATGACTATCCCGTAAATACCACAGACGCAAATACTGCCTATAACGATGTGCTTGAAAAGGCAGGGGCAAGCCATTACAGAGATCAAATCGATACAAGAGTTATAAACGATGTCAGAAACGGCACTATGCCTACAGGCAGCAAATCGGTAGAGGGACTTATAGATTCTCAGAACGATGTAGGCGGTTGGGTATCTTTATACGGACAAAAGCCGGAGGATAAGGATAATGACGGTATGGCAGACCAATGGGAAAAAGACAACGGTCTTGACATATCAAAGAATGACAGTACGGATATTGCCGATAACGGCTATACCAATATAGAGAACTACGGCGAATACATACTTGAAACGGAATATGAGGGCTACGGTGTTGACAGCTCTCTTCTCAAGGCTGAAATAGATATTGCAAGGGCATTGGTCGAAACCGATTACAGCAGAGAGGACTGGCAGGAGCTTCAGGGCAGATTATCAATGGCAGAATTGGCTTACTTTAAATCTGCGCCTACACAGGAGGAAATAGATACTGCCTATGACAATTTGAGAAAGGTTGTGGACAGTCTTGTGGTAGACCATTCGGACATGCTCAGAAGTGCAATACAGAGGGCAAAGGCAGTAGACCGCAACAGATATTCAAAGGAAAGCCTTGCCGTTCTTGATGAAGCGGTTGCAAAGGGTGAGGCAGACCTTGAAGCAGGAAATTCGGACAACTACCAAACCGATACGGAGGCTATAGATGCTGCCATAGAAGGGCTTAGTGACGGATATAAGGCAAGGATCAAGAAGGTCATAGACTTTATAAAGACACTTGATTTAAGTAACCTTACAATTGCCTCAAGAAATAAGCTCAATGAAAGGCTGCAAGATGTGGAAAGGGTATATAATGACATCAACGCCACCGAATCGGAGGCAGACGAGGCATACAACGCTGCCTGCGGTATATTCCGTGAGAAATACGATATAGTAAAAAAGGGCAGAGCTTTGCTTAAGTATGATTTTGAAAATGGATATAACGATGATTTAAGATTGGCGGACAGCATGGATCATTCTGTCGACGCAGTAGTTACCGTACAAAAGGGATATAAGGAAAACAACACAAATGTCGCTACAACGGACAGAACGGATCTGTACGGTGAAGATTATTTTGACAGATACGACACAGAGCATTTCAGAATATCCTGCGATATTGCATTAGGCGGCGATAAGGGTTATATTCTGGGATTTGTAAACCACGATGAAAATAACTATTATATTGAAAAGTCCGAAACGGGCTGGGAAATAAAAAGCGGCAGCAATAGCTTTAAACTTGACGGTGATTTTGACGGTATAATATCGACGGGAGATTGGAGCAATTTTGTCGTTGAGATAAACAAGCCCGAAAAACAGACAATATTCTATATCAACAATATTCCTATTTACAAGGGCAGCTTTGATAAGGATGCCAACGGATTCAAGTTTGTATTCAACAATAACACTTATGTTGATAACGTTATATTCAGCGATTTGACGGCAGCCGATGAATATATAGTAGGCGATTGTGATTTTAACGGAATCGTGGATACCGCCGACGTATCTCATCTTTTAAGCTGTGTTCTTTCGGGAGAAAGCACGGTAATGGAGCAGAATGTAGGCAAGAAGGCAATGGAATATACAGACCTTGACTGTAGCGGTATATTAGATTCCGCCGATGTGGCACAGCTTTTGCAGAAGGTACTGGACAGCACATATAAAACTCCTGCGGATATAGAATTCGGACCCACTATCGAAGCCACAACAGAGGAGACCACCGAAGAAACTACGGAAACGACTACCTTAGACCCCAATACCATATATTATCCCGTTGAGGGTGGAGAGATACATATAGACAGGACAAACGGAACAGTAACAGGTTTCAGGGGCAATATCACAAATGTAATTATACCGTCGGAAGCTGAGGGCGTTACCGTTTCCGCTATAAGTCCTATTGCTTTCAGATATAGCAGAACTATTGAAAGTATATATATACCATCGACTATAAAGACAATAGCCGAAGGCACATTCCAAAATCTCGGATTGAGAACTGTAACTATCGAAAACGGTGTTGAAACAATAGAAAGACGTGCGTTTCAGAGCACAGCCATAGGCGAGATAACTATTCCGTCAAGCGTGAGAACAATAGGAGATTACGCATTTATGGGCTGTATGAATCTAAGAAATGTTGTAATTGAAGAGGGTGTTAAAGAAATAGGCAGAGATGCCTTTGGTATGTGCGGTTTTGACAGCATACTTATACCCGATTCGGTTACATCAATAGGAAGGTGGTCAAATTTCGGGGCAACTATACTTTGTCATGAAGGCTCTTACGCTCAGCAGTATGCCATTGACAACAATTATAAATATGAAATTATTCAGTAAACGTCAGCACCGAGCGTTTAAGGGATAATTGCATATAGGGTCGGCATATATAGCTTAAAACTATATGAGCTGTCCCGTCGGCAAAAAGGTTGACCTTAATGTCAAAAAGACCTCTGTGATGGGTGCATAGCATCACGGAGGTCTTTATCTAAGCCGACTTTTCCAAAAAGCTGAATATTTTATTCCAGTAATTTATCCTGTCAACAAAGGCAGATACGCCATGACCTGCGTTATGGCATATAAACAGATCCTTTTTGCATTTTGCTCTTTTGTAAAGCTTGTGTACGGTTTTGAAAGGCACCAGCCTATCCTTTTCTCCATGTATAAAAAGCACAGGCACGTTTATTTTGCTAACCTGACCTACAGGCGAGCTTTCTCTCAGACTGTAGCCTGCCCTGTGTCGGCATATAATATCCAAAAGCTTTACTATGGGATATGGCATAATATGAAAATTATGGCTTATCTGATAGGATATTATATTATCGGCTCTGTCAAAGCTACAATCCGAAATGACTGCTTTTATATTGCCGTATCTGTTTTCCGCTGCCGCCATTATAACGGCTGCTCCTCCCATAGATACACCGTGAAGTATTATAACGGCGTTGGGATTTCCCTTTATAATAAGCTTTATTATTTCAGATATATCCTCTTTGTCCAGCTTTCCCATTCCTATATATTTTCCCTGACTTTTGCCATGTCCTCTCAGATCAGGTATTACTACATTGTATCCTTTATCATAGTACTTTTTTGAGGCATAATCCATAATATCGCCATTGCCGCCATACCCATGAACAACCAGAACCCATTTATCAGCATATTCCTTTTGTAAATAGACCTTACAGTATATGGCAGTTCCGTTATATCCTTTAACATAGCATTGGGTATGTCTTGCATGTTTTTTCCAGTACCTGATATTTTCACCTTCATATTTATCCTCCTCTTTTATGGCATTTTCCTCAAGGGACAGATCTGCGCATTTTGACAGCTCAAGCTTATTTCCTCTTCCTATTATAAGTCCGAATATATAGTTTATCTCCGAGTATATTTCCGCTGCAAGCACAGGCAATAGAAGCGCTGTGCCTACAGCAGCCGTTTTAGTCGCTGTTTTCATCATCTTCCTCTTTTATATCCAGATATGATATTCCCATCATGTCTGTTATCCCTTCAGACAGGTGAAGCAGATCGCCGTCAGAGCTGGGAGTGATCCCTACCAAAAATTCATTGCGCTTTTTCTTTTTTTCCATAGTACCGCCTCCTGATATAATTATTTACCCCGATCGGCAAAATTATTCCTTCTTGACTTTTTTTACTGCTATGTTATCATGTTTACAGTTAATTGCAGAGAATAATCCTGTTATTTTAAGCGGCATAACAATGGTACGCTGAGATTTGTGTCAGAGGCTCTTGTTACAAAGGTGGGAGTTATCAATATATCAATTTAGCATAAAAATCGACAGTCCTGTTTCTAAATAGTATAAACGGGGCTGCCGCAAGTTAAAAATTTTTGAGAAAAACCTTATGAATAATTAATAAAGATCCTGAGATGGTATAATCCGATCTCAGGATCTTTTATTACTATTGCACAAGCTGTTTATAATTTGTTAACGCTATGCGACAGCCCCGTTTTTAATACAAAGTATTTAAACAAAAGCATAGAGTATATTGAGGAACAAAGTTTTGAAAATGTATTTTATCCCTGCCAATCTCCTGAATACTTTACATAAGCATTTGGATAAATTGACTGTACACCGGACAATGCAGCATCTGCTTCACCCTTTGTTACATATGCTCCTGCCGAAACAACATACCATTTTTCGGTATTAAGATTGCTCCAATCGGTAGTTGTGTAAACAGAGGCAGAGCTATAGCCGTTTTGTACGAGTATATCAACAACTTTCTGTGCATTATATCTGTCTTTGGAAGCAAAGCACCAAATTCCATAAAATGGACTAAAGCCATCATAATTGTTATAGTCAAATTCAGCGGTATTATGATCCGAATTTTTGTTTTCTTCCTCTATGTTATTGTCTGTATTGTCATCTAAAGTATTCTCATTATTTGTACGAGAAGGTGTTTTTTCTTCTTTTATTTCAACTGTTATTGTAGTTGTTTCTGCTTCTGTTTCAAGTTCAGGATTATTATTGACATGATTAACAGATGCTTCTGTAATGCTTTCAGACGATTTTTCATGTATATTCAAATAAAAAAAGCATATTGCCACGTCAAACAAAGCTATAATTAAAATTATCGAAGCTACAACAAACCATATACGCTTTGATGATCTCTTCTTATTGGGAAAATCATCTTTGTTACCCAAAGGGAAACCGCAAGTGGAGCAAAATGCCGTATTGCTTTTTACAACACTTCCACAGCTTGGACATGTCTTTTTACCTGAATCAATGCTATCTCTGTTAAAATCCGTGATTTTACAGCCGCATTTTCTGCAAAAGTTCTCATTTTCATTTAAAGGAGTTCCACAGACCGGACAATTTTGTATGCGTTCGGTTATAATCTTATGTCCGCAATTTCCGCAGAACGGAGCGCCTTCTTTTAATTCAGCACCGCAAAAAGAACATTTCACTTAAATCACCTCCGAATAATATAGTTTGATGACATATTATCAATGATCGAAAGATTGTCAAAAGAATACCTTTAGAGAGTTCCTCGTTGTTTGTATTCATAGAGTTTTATATTCTGCAAAAGTACAATTTAATCGATTTATTATAACATTATAAGAATATTTTGTCAATATCATAAGGTTTTGATCGAATTTGTTATTCAAACTGCTTGACAATTCTATTTAACTATGTTATTATTTTCATGATTAATTGCAGAGAAGAGGGAAGCATTAAGCGTGATCCGTTACAATCCAGAGAGTCAGCCGTATGGTGCAAGGCTGTCAGCAGGTTCATTGTGAATTACACCCTTAGAGCAAGTGGCATAGGCAGCCTTATATGCCTATAAGAGGCAGACAGCTTGTCTGTGAATTAAGGTGGTAACACGGGTATTCTCGTCCTTTGGTGAGAATACCCTTTTTATTTAAGGAGGATAAGCAAATGACAGTTTTTGATGAGCTTAAGGCAAGAGGACTTCTTGCTCAGCTTACGGACGAAGAGGAAATAAAGGAAATGATAAACGCAGGCAAAGCCACTTTCTATATTGGCTTTGACCCAACGGCAGACAGCCTTCATGTAGGTCACTTTATGGCTCTTTGTCTTATGAAGAGATTACAGATGGCAGGAAATAAGCCCATCGCCCTTATAGGCGGCGGTACTGCTATGGTAGGCGATCCCTCAGGCAGAACGGATATGCGTCAGATGATGACAGTTGAAACTATAAATCACAATGCAGAGTGCTTTAAAAAGCAGATGGAGAGATTTATAGATTTTTCAGACGGTAAAGCCCTTCTTGTAAACAATGCAGATTGGCTTCTGGACCTTAACTATATAGACGTACTGAGAGAGGTAGGTTCCTGCTTCAGCGTAAACAGAATGCTTACGGCAGAGTGCTATAAGCAGAGAATGGAAAAGGGTCTGAGCTTCCTTGAATTCAACTATATGATAATGCAGAGCTACGATTTCTATGAGCTTTACCAAAAATATGGCTGTAATATGCAGTTTGGCGGCGATGACCAATGGAGCAATATGCTTGGCGGTACAGAGCTTATAAGAAGGAAGCTTGGCAAGGACGCCTATGCTATGACCATTACTCTTTTGCTTAATTCAGAGGGAAAGAAAATGGGCAAGACCCAGAAGGGCGCCGTATGGCTTGATCCCAACAAGACATCACCCTTTGAATTTTATCAGTACTGGAGAAATGTTGCAGATGCCGACGTGCTTAAGTGCATAAGAATGCTGACATTCCTTCCTCTTGAACAGATAGAGGAAATGGACAAATGGGAAGGCGCTCAGCTCAATAAGGCTAAGGAGATACTTGCCTATGAGCTTACAAACCTTGTACATGGTCAGGAGGAAGCCAAGAAGGCTGAACAGGCGGCAAAGGCTCTCTTTGGCGGCGGTCCTGCGGCAGGCTCCGTTCCTACAACAGAAATTCCTGCTACGGAGTACGGCGAAGGTATGCAAATAATAGAGCTTATGGAAAAATGCAAGCTCATACCCTCAAGAGGTGAGGGCAGACGTCTTGTGCAGCAGGGCGGTGTAAAGGTAAATGATGAAAAGATAACCGATATAGGTACTGTGATCTCTGCCGATATGTTCGGAGATGACAATACGGTGATGATACAGAAGGGCAAAAAGACCTTTCATCAGGTAAGGCTGGTGTAGGCAATGTCAATAGAAAGAGCAAGGGCATACCTTGATAAATTCGGTATAGCCGACAGAATAAAGGAACCTGAAATGTCATCTGCCACAGTAGAGCTGGCGGCAAAAGCTCTGGGCTGTGAGCCTGAGAGAATAGCAAAGACGCTTTCATTTATGACAGATGAAGGACCTGTGCTTATAGTTACGGCAGGTGATATGAAAATAGATAATAAAAAATACAAGGCGCAATTTGGCTTAAAGGCTAAAATGCTGGACTTTGACAGCGTGGAGGAGCTTATAGGCCATAGCGTAGGCGGCGTATGTCCCTTTGGGATAAACGACAATGTAAAAACATATCTTGACAAGTCTATGGAACGTTTTAAAACTGTCTTTCCGGCAGCGGGAAATTCCAACAGCGCCATAGAAATGACTATGGAGGACCTGGAAAAATATTCACAGAATTTCAGCGGCTGGATAGATGTATGTAAAAATATTGATCAATAAAGGAGGAGTAAAAATGAAAAGATTAATTTGTACGGTACTTGCATCAGCAATATTGTTCTCAACTGTAGCATATGCTTCAACTGTGTTCGATGGCGCCGATCTGGAGGAAATAAAGGAATACGATGCCATTATTGACAGACTTGACAATCAGTACGGTATCGACAAGATCAAAATATTCGATATGGATAACGACAACATTCCTGAGCTTGTTGTAAAAACAGGCGGAAATACAGGCACAACAAATATTCAGATATATTCTCTTATTAATGGAAATTGCACAAAGCTCTATGACTTCAATGATGAGGGCAAATATTCTGAGAGCAATCTGAAGATCGATGCGGAAGTAACAAAAGCTAAGGACGGTTTGGGATATGTCATTGTGGCAGCAGGCAATTACAGCCTTGAACCATGGCATGATCACGAATTTCTGTATAAAGACGGAGGAAGCATTAAGAGAAAGATCATTGTCAGCTATGACAGCAGAGAAAATGACAAAAAGTATAAGGTAGCAGGACAGCCCTCAAACAGAGGACTTTATGACACTACCGTAAAGATGTATATGGACGCAATAAATGACAGCAGCGCCGTAAATACAGACGGCTCATTTAATTTCACTCCAAGACTTAATATGGACAGCTATAACGATGCAAAGGAAATAATACATCAGGCTCTTATAGAAAAGGATCCTGCCGTTATAAAGGTATTTATAAACGATAATATACTTGTAACAAACAGCAATCCCGTAATTTTAAACGGCACTACTATGGTTCCGATGAGAGATGTATTTGAAGCTTTAGGCGCAAAGGTAAACTGGGACGGAAGCACAAAGACGATCACCGCAGTAAGAAGCAACAAGGTAATAAATCTTACCGTAGGCTCTTCCGATGCTCTTGTAAATAACAGTACCGTATCCTTGAGCGAAGCGCCTTATGTAAGCGCAGGAACAACAATGGTACCTCTCAGATTCGTTTCGGAGGCTTTAGGTGCAAAGGTAAATTGGGACGGCGCAGCAAGAGTTGTTTCCATCTCAATTTAATGCTTGGGGATTAACATTTATATAAAAACGTTTCATAAGAATTGATAATGTTAAAGCTGTTGCGTTATGATCTGTGATAAAAACGGATATTAATGCAACAGCTTTGTTTGATTTGTAAATTTTTGTTTAGTATTATATCGATATTATTTATTACTTTAGAACGACCCTTCCACCGCAAGCGGTCCCCCTCCCCTCCGACGCCCTATGGGCTAGGGGAGGCGGAAGGTGGGGAGGCGAAAAAACGCCTTAGGATTAGGTTTCTTAAATGCTTTATAATGCTGAAAAAATTAGTATTTATAACTAACTAAAAAACTATAGGGAACATCTAACTAGGCTCCCCTTCGTAAGGGGAGCTGTCAGCCCAACCAAGAATTACAAGTCATGAACGGATTTGCATGGGCTGACTGAGAGGTCGAACATGCTTATATATAAAATTTTTTGTTTATGCTAGTATTATCATTTTTGCTTTAGAACGACCCTTCCACCATTTCAAACAACTGTTTGAAACGGTCCCCCTCCCCTCCGACGCCCTATGGGCTAGGGGAGGCTAGAAAGAGGAGGAGAAGGGGAAGTGGCAGCCCAACCATTTCGTTGAATTGAGATTACACTTGCGTTGGGCTGCCGATAGGGTCGATACTCATATAAACCAAAATTTACCGTGACAGCCTCCTAATTATAAAGGCTTTATATCATCGATCGATTTTTATTCCATCGCTCATTCCGCCCAATGCATATGCAATGTTATCAGAAAGAAGTGATTGGGCAGACACCTTCCATTGCAAATCAGCTCTGTCAACGCCCTCATGTAATTTGTTTTATAAAATCTCCGAGTTCAGAAAGTATATTTTTTTCCTCTGAAACAGTATAGGTGACATAAGCTTCTCCTCCGCTTGCGGTAAAGAGTATTCTGCCTCTGCTGCCTGCGGCTGCCTTCATGAGAGCTTCTGTATTTACGCAGGCATCGGGCTTGAAGTATATAAGTATCTTGTTGCCTTTCTGCACAATATTGACTGCGCCTATATTGTGGGCAAGAGCCTTTATAAGAGCTATGTCCAAAAGGTTTGAAACAGGCTTTGGCATAGTGCCGAAGCGATCCTCCAATTCCTCCTGTACGTCATAGAAATCCCCTTGATTTGTTATAAGAGATATTTTTTTGTACATTTCAAGCTTTTGCTCTTCGTTTTGTATATAGGTGTTTGGAATAAAAGCATTGAGCTTAATATCTATAGCTGTTTCAAAGCCCTCTTCAATATCCATTCCCTTCAACTCCATAACAGCTTCATTCAGAAGCTTGCAGTAAAGCTCATAGCCTATGCTGTCCATATGGCCATGCTGTTCTGCGCCTAATAGATTCCCGGCACCTCTTATTTCCAGATCCTTCATGGCAACTCTGAAGCCTGAGCCGAATTCCGTAAATTCCTTTATAGTCTGGAGTCTTTTTTCAGCGTCCTGCTGAAGCACCTTGTCCTTTGAATACATAAGATATGCAAAGCTTGTTCTGTTGGAACGGCCTACACGTCCTCTCAGCTGATAAAGCTGACTTAAACCCATTTTATCGGCATTTGAAATTATAATGGTATTTACATTTGGTATATCAAGACCTGTTTCGATGATCGTGGTACAGACAAGCACATCTATATTTCCCTCTGTAAATTCCATCATTATATCCTCAAGCTCTCTTTTGCTCATCTGACCGTGTGCAAAGGCAAAGCGTGCTTCCGGCACAAGCTCCTGAAGATCTCTTGTGATCTTTGATATATTGTCAACTCTGTTGTAGAGAAAATATACCTGACCGTTTCTTGCAAGCTCTCTGTGTATCGCATCTCTTACGGATTCGGGATCGTATTCCATTACATAAGTCTGTATGGGAAGCCTGTCGTGAGGAGGCTCCTCCAGTATGCTCATATCCCTTATTCCCGTCATGCTCATATGAAGGGTCCTGGGTATAGGTGTAGCAGTCAGAGTAAGCACATTTACATTTTTTCTCAATTCCTTGAGCTTTTCCTTATGGGAAACACCAAAACGCTGCTCTTCATCTACTATAACAAGGCCCAGATCCTTAAAGCCCACGTCTTTGCTGAGTATTCTGTGAGTACCTATTACAATGTCAACGCTGCCTTTTTTCAATTCCTCTACAATTTTTTTCTGTTCGGCTGTATTTATGAAACGAGAAAGCATTTTTACATTAATGGGATATGGCTCCATTCTGTCCTTGAAATTTATATAATGCTGTCTTGCAAGTATTGTAGTCGGCACAAGGTAAGCCACCTGCTTCCCTTCCTGTACTGTTTTGAATGCGGCTCTTATGGCGATCTCTGTTTTTCCGAAGCCTACATCGCCGCATATAAGTCTGTCCATGACTTTTCCCGATTCCATATCGGCTTTCACATCTTCTATGGCGTTGAGCTGGTCCTCTGTTTCTTCATATTCAAAATCCTCTTCAAATTCCCTTTGCCATAATGTGTCGGGGGAATATTTATATCCCTTTGCCTCCCGGCGCTGAGCATAGAGTGATACAAGGTCCTTAGCGGCTATATAGGCAGCCTGCTTGGCCTTAGCCTTAGCCTTTTCCCAGCTTGTTCCACCAAGTCTGTTAAGCTTGGGTCTGGCATTCTCTCCGCCTATATACTTCTGTACCATGTCCATCTGATTTATTGCAACATAGAGCACATCTTCCTTTGCATAGCCTATCTTGAGATAATCTCTGCTTACGCCGTCTGTAAGTATCTGCTCGATACCTCTGTAAATACCTACGCCATGATTTTCGTGTACAACATAGTCGCCGATCTTAAGATCGGATATATTCTGTATAGGAGTACCGTCGCTTCTTTTCTTGCGTCTGCTGTGTTTTTTCTTTTCCTCACCAAGCACATCGTTTTCTGTTATAACTGCAAATTTATCTTTTACATATTCAAAGCCCTTGCTGAGAGAACCTCTTGTTATGCAGACGATACCGGGCTGAAGCTGTGCTTCTCCCGGAGCTTCGGCATATACTGCCTTTATTTCTCTTTCGTTAAGCTCTTTAAGCATTCTTTCGCATCTGACGTGACCGCCGGCAAGAAACAGTATCCTATAACCCTTGCTGCACATATAGCCTATATCCTCAGCCATCATGTTAAAATTATTCTTAACAATGGCGGAGGATCTTAC
Source organism: uncultured Clostridia bacterium (assembly GCA_947589405.1). Lineage (GTDB taxonomy): Bacteria > Bacillota > Clostridia > Lachnospirales > CAG-274 > CANPXH01. Next base: position 16,946 of record CANQBT010000030.1, read on the forward strand.
ATTAAAGCTTACAAGCGCCTTTGGGCTGTAGTCCTTAAGCGTATGGGTAAGGGAGGACATAAGCACGGTTTGTCTTGAGTCAAGAGCTGATATTATATCCTCATAGCCGAATATCATATTTATCTGTGACGGCAGCATATATCCCTTGTCAATACGTCCTTCTATGCTTTCTGTAAATTCATTCATCACAAAGTTGCTGTGATCTCTTATCCTGGAAGGCTCGTCGATATATACGGTCACATTTTTAAAGTAATCCAGAAGTGTAACTGTGTTGTCGTAGAAATACTGTATATATTTTTCTACGCCCGAAAAGCTTTTCTCCTCCTTTAGCCTTTCTATGACCTCGTTTATGGTCAGCTTTATTTTATCGGGAGGGTTTTTATATTCCGAAAGCTCCTTTTCTATATTTTTTATAGCTCTGTCAATATCCTCTTCTTTGTATACAAGCTCACGCATAGGGTATATTGTAAGCTCCTTTGTATTCTCAACAGACCTTTGCGAAAGGGTATCCAATATCCTTACGGAATCCACCTCATCGTCCCACAGCTCTATTCTTATGGCATTGGAGCTTACGGAAGGATATATGTCAAATATACCGCCTCTGAGAGCAAACTGTCCCTGACCCTCTACCATATCGCAGCGCTCATAGCCCATAAGCACAAGACGTCTGCAAAGCTCTTGAATATCTATTCTGTCGCCGACCTTTATTTTAATTATAAAGCTTTTGAATACGTCCTTTGGCACCAGTCTGTCAAAAAGTGCTTCGGCAGAAAGAACTACGGCTATTTTTTTGCCGTTGATAATTTCGGATATGATACCGAAGCGTTCCTTTATAATATCAAGGCTCTTAACGTCAGCCCAGTAAAATATGGTATCCTTTGAGGGATAAAGCCTTACCTTGTCCTTTAAAAAGAATTTAAGATCCTTATATATTTCCTTTGCCTTAAGCTCTGAATTGGTTATTATGAGAGATGAACCGTCAAGACCTTCCGAAAGAGCGGAAATAATATGGCACTTCTGTGCGTCAACAACGCCTGTAGCAAGTACAGGCGTAATATTTCCCTCAACAGCTGATTTAAGCTGACTGAATTCTTTGTTTTTATTTATAAATTCATAAAATATATTCATATCATACGCCGTCTTTCTGAGTTTTTATGCTGCTGAATATAAAAATAAAAAGTGAAAGCCATACCAATAAAAACGTGATCATATCCGTTAAAGACAGACTTTCGTTATACAATATCACTCCTACAAGGAATTGAAGGGTGGGATTTATGTACATAAGTATTCCCGATAGCGACATGGGAATATTTTTGATCCCTGCGGAAAAGAAAAGAAGGGGGATCGATGTTACGACTCCGGACAAGGGAAGAAGCATATACTCTGCGCCTTTGAAGGTACCGCAAGCGCCTATTCCCTTTATTTCAAATATTACTATGGCTGCAAGAGCAAAGGGAGCGATAGCAAGAGTTTCAATAAAGTTAGAGCCCTCGCTGCTCATGCTCACCTTCTTCTTAAATGCAGAATACAGCGAAAAGGAACCGCCTATTATAAGGGCAAGAAAAGGAAATGTCCTTTCACTTAATATAGGTATTATTATTCCCGCTAAGGCTATGAAAACAGACAGCCATTGCAGACGTGTAAGCTTTTCTTTATACAGAAAAAAGCCCAGTATAACACTTATAATGGGATTGATAAAATAAGCAAGGCTTGCGTCAAGCACGTGTTCCGAATTAACAGCCCATATGTATGACCCCCAGTTTACAGTAAGAAAAATACCGCACATTGCAAGATATGCAAAAAGCCCTTTGTTTTTCAAAGCTTTTATTATTGCAGGCACTTCCCTTTTGAAAAGAAGTATTGCAAAGCAGAATACAAGAGCC
>CANQBT010000031.1 GCA_947589405.1 uncultured Clostridia bacterium
CTTTACTGATATTTTGCACACTTGCCAAAATATCAGTAAACACGGCTGGTTCCTACCTTGATTAACTGAAAGAAATGTCTTTAGGCATTTCTTTCAACGTGTCGATTTTATCGACACGCAAAGACCTCCATAGCAAATGGAGGTCTCAGACAGTATGTCTATCTTATGATAAGATAGTTTTTCGTTGTTATCTGCTGTTACAGTTGTTGTTGGAAGAATTCTTGTTTGAGTTCTTGTTGGAGTTATTTGAACTCTTCTTGTCCATTTCGCTGCTTATCTCATTAGCAAACTCAACTCTGTTAGAGCTGTTGTTAGAACTGTCAGAGCTGTTGTAGCTTGAGTTATTGTTTGAGTTTCTTTCGCTTCTGTTATTCATAAAAAATAACCTCCTCATTGCTTTAAGCTTTTTAATTTGCCTTACATCATTATTATTGTCATAAGACGGTCAAATATACAGTAAATATTTTCCATGAAAAAATATATAATTTTATGTGCCAATATTTGTATATTTACACTATTGAAATATATTTACAAAAGGAGTATCATTGATTTGATATTTTTTGGGGCAGGGTAATACAAACAGCATTTGTTTGTGTATTATCATTGCTTTTTTTATTAAAATGAAAAGGAGTTATCAAAATGAAAAAATCTTATTCAAAGCCGGATTTAAGTATTGAAATTTTTTCGGTAGAAAATATGATCTCAGTATCTGCTATCTCTATTAACAAAGAACCTACAGTAGTACAATACACTAAGGGCAAGCTTAATTTCTAAGGAGGACTAAAGAACATGAAGAAACATTTACTTAAAATAGTATCTGCTGTCCTTACGGGAGTTATGCTTGTGGGTACGGCAGTTCCCGCTATGGCGGATATTGTGGATATACAGGTCATTGATCTGGCTTCTGCGCCTATGGTGGCTTCAGAAGGTACTACAGAAACCTATCCTACACCTAAGGGAACAGATATTAAAATAAATATAGTTGACGAAGACGGTAATCAATTAGGTGAGAATAAAGTAGATACAAGCAGACTTGTTGCAGGAAAGTTTGCAAAGATAAGCGCTGATGATGAGAGCAGCGGAAAGCAATTTTCTCACTACGAATATGTGACTACAGCAAGAAATTATGTTGCAAGCTATGACAAGGAATTTACATTCTATGTAGACCCTCCTATGACTATAAATGTAGTTTATGCCGATAAGGTTGATCATGCAGGAGATATAATAATATCAGGTATGTACAAGGATCCTACATCTGATGGTACAAACACATTTTTTTACTGTGCCGTAGCAGGTGCAAAAGGTAACAGTACAACAGCAGATATAACATTTGGTCGTTCACAAAAAGATGAAAGCGATATAGACAATAATTCCGAAACCTTTAAAACAGAAACGGATCAAAATATATGTGATCCTGATGATAAAGCTGAACGAGGCTCCTTCCAATACATTGTATCAAGTGCCATTCAGACAGGCGGTCCTATTGACTTTGAAGCAAAGGGCGATGGCATTGATTCAACAGCCCTTATAAAGACTTGGGATTTACATTCAGGTGCTTTTTATGGCAAAACCAATGGTACAGTAAATGGTCTTAACATAGACGGAGATACATATAGTTTTAATGCCAATATAGGTGATAAGGTAAGGGTTTACACCACAGATGATAGTGCATTGTCTGTAGAAGGCTTGGAAGAAAGCAAAAAAAGCTCAGACGGAAAAATAAATGAATATACTGCAACGGCTATTCCTGTAATTATAACCGGAAGTAATATTGAAAAAATAATGGTCAATCCTATGGACATAGCTATTACAGATGACGGTCAGCCTAATACTCCAAGTCCAGACAAAGCAACAACAGGCACTATAACCGTTAATGTTAAGGCAACAGAAACTGAAAATCCGCTTTCAGGTGCAACTGTAACAGCATCTAAGGATAATAACACCGTCACTATTCCAGAAACAGGCGAAGGTATATATTCCTTAAGCGTTCCTGCAGGCGATTATAATATAAATGTTGAGCTTAATGGCATAACAGCAACAGGAAGCATAACAGCCGAAAATGGACAAGAAAAATCCGTAACTATTTTTATTAAGGATATTGAGGCTGAGAGACAGAAGAAGATAAATACACTAATTGATTATATGCAGACTGTAAAAAAGCCTGATACAGAAGGTACTTTGTGGAACACGGAATCACCAAAAGAACTTAAATGGTCTTATATAAATGGCTGTATGATGACAGCATTTATGGATTTATATGATGTTACTGATGATGCCGAAACAAAGCAAAAATATCTTGATTTCGTAATTAATTATGAGGATAAATCTATAGCCTCAGATGGCGAAATCAAAACAAAAAAAGATGTTACTCAAAGTGGTGGTTTTACTAATAAATCGCTAACTAGTGATTCAACATTGGATAATGTAAATCCCGGAAAAGCTTTATTAGACCTTATAGAAACAGGAAATGCCGGTACAAGCAACAAATTTTCTTTATGTGTAAATGAGCAAATAACAAAAATTGTGGATAATGCCTCCAAAACTAGAGTAGATACTGATAAAAATTTCTGGCATAAATCTAATTATCCTCATCAAGTATGGCTTGATGGCACATATATGGCATTGCCTTATATGATACAATATAAACGTATATATCCTGATGATAGCTATACAATTGCAGGACATAAAACTGCCAAAGATACTATAGATGATGTTGTTAATCAGTTCAAAAATGTAGAAGCAAAAATGAAAGATAAAAAAACAGGTCTCTATTATCATGGTTATGATGCTCAAGCAGATTCGACTACATATGATTACGAGGAAAAAGGATCCGAATATGCTATGAGTTGGGCAAGTGGATCAAGTGCGACAAATTCGCCATACAAAATTGGAGGAAATCATATATCTAATGTAGAAAATAAAGGCTGTTCCTCTAACTTCTGGTCAAGAGCAATGGGATGGTATGCTATGGCATTGATCGACAGCTATGAACAAATAAATCTAATTCAAGACGGAAATGATTATAGTAGTCAAAAAGGAGAACTTGCAAGAATATTCAAAGATTTAATGACTTCTGTCTTAAAATACCAAGACCCGGAAACAGGAATGTGGTATCAAGTAATGGATAATAAAGAAAATGAACCTTGCAGAGAGTATAATTATCTTGAATCAAGCGGTACTGCTACATTTGCCGCTGCTCTTATGAAAGGCTATAATTTAGGTCTTCTTGATGAAAGCTATTATGAAAAAGGATTAAAGGCATTTAATGGTATTACAGATAATCAACTTACCATAGATAGAGAAGACCAAAATAAAGCAGGAATTGGTAATATATGCAAATCTGCCGGCTTTGCAGGCGTTAATGGAAATAGTAAATCCAATGAAAAAACAAAATTTGCAGATGGTGAGACAAGTCCATTAAAAGGAACGCCGAATGAACATCTGTATAGAGACGGCTCATTTGAATATTATCTTACAGAGCCTGTTGTTTCTAACGATGCCAAAGGTGCAGCTCCTTACCTTATGGCATATGCGCAGAAGCTTCAGCATGACAAGAATTTACAGAACAAAGGTTGATTTGAATAATAAAAAATGGTCGGTTCATACCGACCATTTTTTGTATATCAATCAAATTTTTCTGCGCATTCCTTAAGCCTTGCCATAACATCTATCTGCTGAGGGCAGGCGTTTTCGCATTGACCGCACATTATGCAGTCTGATGCCTTTCCTGAGGCGGCAGTTGCGTCTTTATACAGCTGAGCGCCTTTTTCAAGCTGTCCCCATACTGTCTGCTGATTGCGTGCAGCAAATATTTCGGGAATAGGTATCTGCATAGGACAGCCCGATGTACAGTAGTGACAGGCTGTACAGGGAATATCATTAATTTTTCCCATTATCTCCTGAGCCTTTTGTATCACTTTCTGCTCTTGGTTATCAAGGGGACGGAAGTCCTTCATATAAGAAAGATTATCCGCCATCTGCTCTATATTGGACATACCTGAAAGTACTGTAATAATGCCTTCAAGTGAAGCGGCATATCTTATAGCCCATGATGCGGGAGAGGCCTTGCTGTCGGCTTTTTTAAATTCATCAAGCACAGCTTTGGGAGGAGATGCAAGAGAGCCGCCCTTTACAGGCTCCATTACGACAATGCTCTTGCTGTGCTTCCTTGCGACCTCATAGTTTGCCCTTGCCATAACATCGGGATTTTCCCAATCGGCATAGTTAATCTGAAGCTGTACAAACTCTGCATCGGGGTGGGCTGTCAGCAGCTCGTCAAGTATCTCGGGAGAAGCATGGAATGAAAATCCCCAGTGCTTTATAAGTCCCTTTTCCTTCTGCTCCTTTACAAAGTCCCATATGTGATATTTGTCGTAGGTCTTGTAGTTGCCTGCCTGAAGGGCATGAAGAAGATAGTAGTCAAAATAACCTGCTCCCGTCCTTTCCAGACTTGTATAGAACTGCTGCTTGGCGCTCTTTTCGTCATGGGCGCCCATCCATGCGCAAAGCTTTGTGGCAAGGGTATAGCTTTCTCTTGGATAACGGTCCACAAGGGCAGCCTTTGCAGCCTTTTCAGATCCTCCGCTGTCGTATACATAGGCTGTATCAAAGTATGTAAGCCCTGCGTCCATGAACATATCTACCATCTTCTTGGTTTGCTCTATATCTGTTTTTCCGTTTTTAAGCTTGGGTAATCTCATAAGTCCAAAGCCAAGCTTAGGTGTGCTTTCGCCAAAGTATTTTTCCATAACGCATCTCTCCTTATTTACATTTGACGTGTTCTGCTTTAATGTATTTGTTGAACTGCTTTTCGGGAACATTTACCGCAAGATAGGGAAATAAGCCCTATGGCTTTATTTCAATAGTGTCCTCTCCTGCTGTTTGCCGTAACAAACACTTTATTTTTTGTTTGTTATTTTAATTATAAAACTTAAAGTCATCTGTAAGTCAATAAGGTAAGTGTAAATTTTTTTTGCATTTTCCAATATATTGAAAATAGCTTGACTTTAATAAAGGGGAATGGTATAATTAATATACAAACGATAATTATTATCAATTAAATAAGGAGGATATTGTTATGAAGAAATTTGTATGTCCTGTATGCGGTTATGTTCATGAGGGAGATTGCCCTCCTGACAAGTGCCCTCAATGCGGAGTTCCCGGCTCAAAGTTCAAGGTAGTTGAGGAGGCAAATTTAAATTGGGCATGTGAGCATCAGGTAGGTATTATCGACGGCGTTGATCCTGAAATAGTACAGGGTCTCAGAGATAACTTCAATGGTGAGTGCTCAGAAGTCGGCATGTATCTTGCAATGAGCAGAGTAGCTGACAGAGAAGGCTATCCCGAAGTTGCTGAAGCTTATAAGAGAATAGCTTTTGAAGAGGCTGAGCATGCTGCTAAGTTTGCAGAGCTTTTAGGCGAGGTCGTTACTCCTTCTACAAAGAAGAATCTTGAGTTAAGAGTTATGGCTGAGCACGGCGCTACAGAGGGTAAGCTTAAGCTTGCTAAAATGGCTAAGGAGCAGAATCTTGACGCTATACATGATACTGTTCATGAAATGGCAAGAGATGAAGCAAGACATGGCTGTGCATTCAACGGATTACTTAAGAGATATTTTAGCTAATACATAGGTATACCGATTAGAGGAGGTGTCTGTACAGACATCTCCTTTTTTCGGCAATATGCGTATGTGCTGAAAAGATTTATGCGTTATAAAGCAGAGGAGGTCATACTTTGAACGTGGTGGAAATAGTATTTAGCCCCACAGGCGGTACCGAAAAGGTTTCTCATATTTTAGCTGCTCAATGGAATGAGAGATCTGTAAAAATCGATTTGAGCGACGGAAAGGCTGATTTCTCCAAGTGTAATATCACAGAACAGGATTTGGCTGTTATTGCCATGCCGTCCTTCGGCGGACGGGCGCCTGCCATAGCAGTTGAACGGCTGAAAAAAATAAACGGTAACGGAGCAAGATGTGTACTTGTCTGCGTATATGGCAACAGAGCATATGAAGATACCATTGCGGAAATGGAAGATGCTGCAAAGGAATGTGGATTTTCGGTTATTGCGGCGGTGGCTGCTGTGGCACAGCATTCAATTATATCTAGGTATGGGGCAAACAGACCCGATGAACATGACAAAAAACAGCTGGAGCAGTTTGCACGGCAGATCAAAGACAGATCAGACCCAGCCGTTTCAATACCCGGCAGCAGACCCTATAAAAGATCGGGCGGAGCAGGCCTTGTGCCTAAGCCGGAAAAGTCCTGTTCAAAATGTGGCTTATGCGTGGAAAAATGCCCTGTGCAGGCTATTGAACCCATTGGATATACTGCCGATACCAAAAAATGTATTTCTTGTATGCGCTGCATAAAGCTGTGTCCCGATAATGCAAGAAGGGTAAACGGCATAATGGTATCCGCTGCTGCTTTGGCTATCAAAAAAGCCTGTTCGGTCAGAAAGGAAAATGAGCTTTTTCTTTAAATACACGTACTGTAAAGGGTTTTAACGTCTGACAGATGATATATCATAAATTCTTAAATATCTCCGCTTAAAGCAACGGCGGATATTTCTCATAACGGGTAGTTATCTGTATATAAGACTGAGAATGCAATATATTATCGGCTGGTGAAGCATGTACACAACAAGGGTATGGCGGCCTGCAAAGCTCAGAGGTTTTATGCCCTTTAAAGTATATTTGAGAAGCTCTCTTTTTTCAAAGGCGATATATGTGAAAATACCTGCGGCAAATAAAAAGAACCAGGGTATGAGAGGGAAATAATCAACGCCCATATACAGGTTTTCGGGAAAACCTGCATATGCCATTACAGCACCCTTGTACAGAAAGCGGGGAAGCCTTATGTTTAAAACATATCCGTTGCCGACTTTTTTAAAAAGTACAAACAGAATAAATGATATGCATGCTCCCACATAGCAGTTTATTTTTAATATATATTTTTTTATAGGACAGGTAATAAGCATACATGAGCCTATACATACGAGTACGCCAAAGTATATGCTGTTTTCAGGCATGAAAATATTTGTGAATAAGGATATGGCTATACCGCATAAAAGTACGATAAGTCCTCTTTTCATACTGTTTTTTCCCATAAGTATACAAAAGCCCGATATGAATATAAAGCTTATGCATATGCTTTGCTGCCATAAGCGAGCATATACAGAGGTATACCATTCCCAATCTGCTCCGAATAGATTTACCATATCCCATGCCATATGATAAAATATCATGCTCAGAAGGGCTGCGCCCCTTAATGTATCAATAAGACCGTACCTTGTACCATGACCGTTCAATCCTACTCCCACCTTATCTCAGTATTTCATATATAAGCTTTCTCTCTTTGGGCTTGCTGTCTGAAATGTTGACAGCATTTTTTATTATATCGGCGGCTTCAATGCATTTTTCATTATCGGCTGCAAATATTTCGGCTATAATGTCGCCTCTTTCCACAGTATCACCAATACGGCAATGCATTATTATTCCTGCCGAAAAGTCTATTTTGCTTTCCTTTGAGAGCCTTCCTGCTCCCGTACACAGAGAAGCCCTGCCTATGTCATAGCAGTTTACAGAATATATATATCCGCTTCTGTCGGCTTTTAATTCAAGCTTTTTATCAGGCTGTGCAAAAAGGGAATAGTCTTCTGTGATACGGCTGTCTCCTCCTTGTGTTTCTATAAGCTCTATGAATTTTTCAATGCCTTTTCCGTTATGTATATTTTCTTCCATAAGCATTCTGCCTTGCTCGGGATATTCTGCAATACCTCCCAGCACAAGCATTTCTGCGCCAAGAGCAAGAGATACCTCTTTAAGACGGCCTTCTCTTTTGCCCTTAAGAATTTCTATGGCTTCTATTACCTCAAGGCTGTTGCCTATGTGAAGTCCCAAAGGTTCGCTCATGTCCGTAATAAGGGCTGTGATACTTCTGCCCATGCTTTTTCCTGAGCTTATCATAGCCTTTGCCAGCTCTAAAGCGTCCTTTTCGTTTTTCATAAAGGCACCGTTGCCTGTTTTTACGTCCAGAACGATTGCGTCTGCACCGGCGGCAAGCTTTTTACTCATAATGCTTGAAGCAATAAGAGGCAGACTTTCAACTGTGCCCGTAACGTCCCTGAGGGCATACAGATATTTGTCGGCAGGATCTAACGCCTGTGTCTGTCCCATTATTACGATACCTGTTTTATTTACCTGCTCTATTGCCTTGTCCATAGGAATATTTACATTAAAGCCGGGTATGGACTCAAGCTTGTCAAGTGTACCGCCTGTATGTCCAAGTCCTCTTCCGCTCATTTTTACAACAGGAAGTCCGAGAGACGCTATGAGAGGCGCAAGTACAAGGGTGGTAGTATCGCCTACGCCGCCTGTGCTGTGCTTGTCGGTTTTTATACCCTTTACGTCGGACAGATCCATCACGTTTCCCGAATAGGTCATGGCTTTAGTAAGGTCAGCGGTTTCTCTTTCGTTCATGGAATTTATAGCTATTGCCATGAGAAGGGCTGACAGCTGATAATCGGGTATCGTTTTGTTTACGGCGCCATCTATGAAATATTTTATCTCATCTGTGGTCAGCTCATTGCCGTTTCTTTTTTTAATTATAATATCTGTAAAATTCATAAAATACCCCTTTCAATAACAAACGACTTGTTACAGTCCCAATACCTCATATATCTTTTTTAATGTTTCGTCCAGATTCATATTTGATACGTCAATGGTAATGTCGGCACAGCGTTCATACAGTTCCTTTCTTTCTGCCATAAGAGCAGCTATTTTCTCCTGTTTATTATCTCCTGCAAGAAGCGGTCTGGAGTTATCAAATCGCAGATTGTATGCTATCCTTTCGGGAGTGGATCTCAGATATATTATAACGCCGCCTTTTCTGAGATTGGCTACATTTTCATCATCTTTGATAATACCTCCTCCCGTTGCTATTATTTTGCTCTTAGGCTCTGCAAAGCGCCTGCAAAGCTCTTTTTCTATATTTCTGAAATATGGCTCTCCCTTTTCCTCAAATATCTCGTTTATTGTCATTCCTTCTCTTTTTTCGATAAAATCGTCTGTGTCTATAAATTCTCTTTTAAGACTTTTGGAAAGCCTTATTCCGGCGCTTGTTTTTCCGCTTCCCATAAAGCCTATAAGCACAATATTTTTTTTCATATCAGCAATTCTCCCTGTAATATTTTCTCAGCTCTTCACAGAGCTTTTCTTTAAGCTCACTTTCAAAGCTTTCGCCAAACCATATCTCCTCTGCGGCAACTGCCTGATACACAAGCATATCAAAGCCGTTCAGAGCTTCCGCCCCGCATTGGGCTGCCTCTTTTAAAAGCTGTGTTTGCCAGGGTGTATATATGGCGTCAAATACAAGCTCCACATTCTTTTTTTTGAAAAAGCTCTTGTCCCTTACAGGGCTTATTCCTTCATTTTTGCCAAAGCCCATTACGGTAGAGTTTATAACAATATCCGCCTTTTCAATATCATATATATCTTCAAGAGATATGGCGTCGGCATCGCAGCCGTAGTTCTCCTTCACTATTTGGGAAAGCCTGTTGGCTTTTTCAACGGTCCTGTTGGCTATGTACAGCTTTTTGCAGCCCTTGTCCGCAGCCATAACGGCACAGGCGTTTCCGGCGCCGCCTGCTCCAAGCAGAAGTACATTTTTGTCCTTTATTTCAAAGCCGCTGTTTTTAATGGCGTAGTATACGCCTATTACGTCTGTGTTATAGCCCTCGTAGCCCTTATCCGTATATTTAAGGGTATTTACGGCATTTATCACCTTTGCATTTTTATCTGTATAACAAAGCTCTTCCATGACGGCTATCTTATGGGGCACCGTTACATTTAAGCCCTTTATGCCAAGAGCATGGGCGCCTTTTATGGCATCGCTGAGTCTTTCGGGCTTTACCTCCATAGCGGTATATATAATGTCCCTGCCTGTAAGCTTTGCTATGGTATTGTGTATGACAGGGCTGAAGCTGTGTCGCACAGGACAGCCTATTACCGTATATATTTCAGTAGTACCCTTTACGGTCGTGTTGATGTTATTCATAAGTACCTCCGTTTTTTCTTCTGTATCTTAAATACATTTTTATTATTATTTTTTCAAAAGGTCTTTTGGGAGCGGTTATAAGCTCGTCCTTAGGGCTTACCTGCTTCACAAGTACAGAATATGCGCCTGCCCTGTTTGCGCACCATACGTCTGTAAATATCTGATCTCCCATTATGAGAGTCCTCTCGGGGACCGAGTCTATTTTATCCATAAGCTTTTTAAAGCCCTTTGTTCCGGGCTTTCCGGCTCTGTATACATACGGCATTCTTACAGGTGCGCAGAACACCTTGCTTCTCTCTTCTTTGCTGTTTGAGAGCACAGCCGTTCTGATACCCGCTTTACTAAGGGAGCTGAAATATGCCATAAGCTTTTTATCCGGGACCTTTACCCAGTAGGGCACAAGTGTGTTATCTATATCGAATACAACGGTATCTATACCTAAAGCCTTTATTTTTTCGGCAGTCATTTCATATACTGAGGATATATACTCGTTGGGATAGAGAAATCGGAACATATAATCACCTCTTTCTTATATACAATACTACATCAAAATTAATTTTTTGTAAATATTTTTATATATTTAGTAAAACATTCCCCATATATCCCCATATATGTGAAGAAATGACAGCTTTTTTTCAAATTTGACATTTGTAAGTATTTTTAGTATAATAATATGAAATGGGCATTTAAGAGAAGGTCAATGAAAATATACTGTAAGGAAGGGGTTTTTATATGGCAGCTTATATTTTTGATAAGCTACGGGAATTAGAGGAGAAAAACGCATATCCTCTGCATATGCCCGGGCACAAGAGAAATTTAAGGTTTATGCCTTATGATTTTAGAAATTTCGATTATACGGAAACAGACGGCACAGATAATCTGCATATGCCTGAGGGTATAATTGCCGATGCTCAGAAGGCTATGGCAGAGCTGCTGGGAGCAGATCAGTCCTATATACTTGTAAACGGCGGTACAAGCGGCATGGTCGCAGCCGTTATGGCATGCTGCGATCCGGGAGATAATGTGCTTGTGGCAGGCAACTGTCACAAAAGTGTGTACAGCGGACTTGTAATGTCAGGAGCAAATCCCATATATATCTCACCTCAGATAACGGAAGAGGGCCTTTGCGGTGGGATAAGCATGAGGGATATATTCAGAGCCTTTGACAGTTATGACATAAAGGCTATGATAATAACAAGCCCTACATACGAGGGCTTTACCTGTGACATAAGAACGATAGCCGATATTGTACACAAGCACGATTCTGTGCTTATAACAGATGAATGTCATGGGGCTCATTTTACATTTTCAGATGTATTTCCCGCTTCAGCTCTTTCACAGGGAGCAGACATTGTGGTCAACAGCTGGCACAAGACTCTTCCCTGTCTTAATCAGGGCGCCGTTCTCAGCGTAAAAGGCGGCAGAGTCGATACCACAAGGGTAAAAGAGGCTGTGTCTATGGTAAATACCACAAGTCCTTCATATCCTATCATGGCATCTGTGGATTATGCCAGAGATATACTGAGCAAGGATAAAAATCTTTTTTCATCATATATACAGCTTATAAGAGATGCACGCCATGAGCTTACTCATTGCAAGGTCCTTAAGCTGGTAAATGACAGCATAAAGGGACAGCACGACATAGCGGATCTGGATAAGAGCAGATTCACAATAATGGTGAGAACAGACATTACAGGCGTGGAATTGGGTAAAATACTTCTGGATAAGTATAATTTACGTATAGAACTGGCAGGGCTTCATCACATAGTTGCAATAACCACCGTTGCAGACGACCCCAGAGGGATCAAGAAATTTGTAAAGGCAATTACTGAGATGGATAAGAAATTCCAGAGGAAATATATAGAAAAAATACCTATGACAGCACAGTCCGTATGCTTGCCGTCCATGACTCCGAGAGATGTATATTTCAGCAAAAAGCAATATGTATCTTATGACGAAGCTGTAGGCAAGATAGCGGCGGTCTCCGTTATACCATATCCGCCGGGTATACCTTTGGTGCCTATGGGACAGATAATAACACAGGAGCATATAGATGAGCTTAGGCTTCTGAAAACCGCAGGCTGTTCTGTAATAGGCGCAGAAAACAGCAGCATAGCTATAGTACAGGAGTAGATAAAATGGATCTGAACACATTACTTGACAGAATCGATTCGCTTACGGTATACAGTAATATCAAGCGTGATAAAATAATAGATATTTTAAAGACTATACTTTCTAAGCCGAAGGATTTGTCCGCAGTTGCTCAGCTTAGCGCAAGGCTTATGGAAATGGCTGAAAAAAGCGGCTTTAGCGGTAATCTGTTCAAAAGCTATATACATCACCTTATGCTCAGAGATGAAAATACGTTCACTCTTTTCTGTGAAAATAACGAGAATGTAAAGGACACATCTCTCTATAGCATAGCCAAGTCGGATATTGAAACGATAAACGCCATTGCGGATATTGATCTGACTGAGCTTTCATCTGATGGTCACATGAGCGCCGTTTTAAATGAAATATCAGAATACAGACCCGTTAACAAAAGAAATGGTGCGGATTTCTGCAAGGACTATACTATTGAGGAGGTTGCGGCATTTCATAACCGATACGGCTGCGGCGACATATCCGTATACAGATCATTCAGATATAACGAAAAGAAAAATATGCTTACAGGTGTAGATTATCCCGACCCGATCACATTTAAGAACCTTATAGAATATGAAGCTCAGACAAAACAGCTTATAGACAACACCCTTTCATTTTTAAATGGCTACAAGGCTAACAACGTACTTCTTGTAGGCGCAAGAGGTACAGGCAAAAGCTCATCTGTAAAGGCTCTTGTAAACGAATTTTTTGACGACGGACTGAGGATAGTCGAGATCACAAAGGAGCAGATAGCAAAGCTTCCTGATATACTTAAGCTTATAAGACACAGAGGAAGAAAGTTCATTATATTCATAGACGATCTGTCCTTTGATGAAAACGAGATACAGTACAAATATATGAAATCTCTTTTGGAGGGCGGCTCAGAAGGGCAGCCTGACAATGTGCTTTTCTATGCTACAAGCAACAGACGCCATATTATACAGGAAAAATGGACGGACCGTTCCTCAGGCAGCACAGAAGCAGAAATACACACTCAGGATACGCTTAACGAAAAGCTTTCTCTTTCAGACCGTTTTGGTATAACAATATCATATCCCAAGCCTACGCCTAAGGAATATATTGAGATAGTAAAGGGCATAGCTAATGAGCAGGGTCTTGTAATGGACGAGGAACAGCTGAAAGCGGCTGCCATGACATGGGAGCTTAAGCAAAAGGGTATGTCAGGACGTACTGCAAGACAGTTTGTAAACAACATGCTCTGGCAGACATCTCATGAAAAGGGTGCAGAATAATTTTTAGCGGATAAAAAAATTTGTTGCAAAAATAATTATTTGTGTTATACTTGATATACTTGGGAGGTGTATTATGAATATAGGACTGACTTTTGAAGAAATATTATATGCTGCGCTTCTGGCATTTTGCATAACATGGTTTATAAATAATATTATTAAGATCCGTTCAATATTGAAGAAGGTCTCTGCAATAAACAAAGATGTTGCCAGCGTAATGAACAGATGCTATGCTCTTTTCCCTATGGACAGAATGGAATTTCATGGCATTACATTCACAAGAGGTATGCGTGTCAAGATCACAACAGCAGGGAACACCAATTTTGAAGGTGAATTTATAGGCAAAAATGCAAGAAACATGATTTGCATAAAGACTAAGAAATATATAATAGCCCATGAGATAAACAATATTATCAATATGGAGATATGTGAACAGAATTAAAAAGAGCTGTCCGTAAATGCGATGAAGCAGCATTTTGCGGACAGCTCCTTCTTTTTTTGCCTAAATATAAGGCTTCCTCTTGACGAACATTTGTTTTGGTGGTATTATCTATATAGCGACTTTTTTATGGGAGATATTAATATGAGTGATGAAAATCGTTTTAAAATAGTATCGGATTACAAGCCTACGGGAGATCAGCCTCAGGCTATAGATAAAATTGTGAAAGGACTTAAGGAAGGCAAGAAATTCCAGACAATACTGGGCGTTACAGGCTCGGGCAAAACCTTTACAATGGCAAATATCGTGGAGAAAATAAATAAGCCCACACTTGTTATAGCCCATAACAAGACTCTTGCGGCACAGCTTTATAATGAGTTCAAGGAGTTTTTTCCCAACAATGCAGTTGAGTATTTTGTGTCATATTACGACTATTATCAGCCTGAAGCCTATGTACCTCAGTCAGATACCTATATAGAAAAGGACAGCGCAGTAAATGATGAAATAGATAAGCTTAGACACTCTGCCACTTCGGCTTTATTTGAGCGCAAGGATGTGCTTATAGTTGCCAGCGTCAGCTGTATATACGGTCTTGGCGCACCTATCGATTACAAGGAAATGACTCTTTCCATACGACCGGGAATGATAAGGAGCAGAGAGGACGTGCTCAGAAAGCTTGTGGAGATACAGTACACAAGAAATGAAATGGATTTCCAGAGAGGTAATTTCAGAGCAAAGGGCGATGTAGTGGAGGTATATCCCGCAGGCAGTACGGATACGGCTGTAAGGATAGAATTTTTCGGCGATGAAATAGACAGGATAACCGAGTTTGACGTGCTGACAGGGGAGATACTTGGCAGAAGAAGCCATATTTCGATTTTCCCTGCTTCACACTATGTTACAAATCAGGACAATATGAAGAGAGCCTTAAGGGATATAGGCGAGGAGCTGGATCAGCGCTATGCCGAGCTTAAGTCCCAGGACAAGCTTTTGGAAGCTCAAAGACTTATGCAGAGGACTAACTACGATATGGAAATGATGCAGGAAATGGGCTTCTGTTCGGGTATAGAAAATTATTCAAGGCATCTTGACGGCAGACCTGCAGGCAGCATGCCCCATACGCTTATAGACTACTTCCCCGATGATTTTCTTATGATAGTTGATGAGAGCCATGTTACCATACCTCAGGTAGGCGGTATGTACAACGGCGATCGCTCAAGAAAGACGACTCTTGTTGACTACGGCTTTCGTCTGCCTTCGGCTCTTGACAACAGACCTCTTAAATTTGAGGAATTTGAGGGCAAAATAAAACAGATGATATTCGTATCGGCTACACCGGGAAAATATGAAAACGCCCATAGCGAGGCAACGGCAGAGCAGATAATAAGACCTACGGGCCTTCTTGATCCTGAGGTGGAGATACGCCCTGTAAAGGGACAGATAGACGACCTTATAAGCGAAATAAATAAAACTACTGCTAAGGGCAATAAAGTACTTGTGACCACTCTTACAAAGAAAATGGCAGAGGATCTTACACGTTATCTTAAGGAGGCGGGAATAAGGGTACAGTATCTTCATTCCGACATAGATACGCTTGAAAGACTTGAAATAATAAGGGATCTAAGGCTTAATGTATTTGATGTAATAGTGGGTATAAATCTTCTGAGAGAGGGTCTGGATATACCTGAGGTAAGTCTTGTGGCTATACTTGACGCTGACAAGGAGGGCTTTCTGAGAAGCGAAACATCTCTTATACAGACAATAGGCAGAGCTGCCAGAAATGCCGACGGCAAGGTGGTAATGTATGCGGAAACAATGACGGATTCCATGAGGAACGCCATAAGCGAAACAAACAGGAGACGTCATATACAGCAGCAGTATAATGCCGAGCACGGCATCGTGCCTAAAACAATAAAGAAAAAGGTACATGAAATAATAAAGGTCACACAGAGCGTAAATGCGCCTAAGGTGGATATTATGGACAAGGCTCCCGAATCTATGTCAAGAGAAGAGCTTCTGGAGGCTATAAAGAAGATAGAGAAGAATATGAAAAAGGCTGCTGCCGATCTTAACTTTGAAAAGGCGGCAGAGCTTAGAGACAAGATGATAGAATTGAAAAAATTATCTTTATTATAGGGTGATGACATGGCTAAAAATGAAATTGTGATAAAAGGCGCAAGAGAAAATAATCTTAAAAATTTTGATCTCAGGATACCCAGAGATAAGCTTATTGTTTTTACAGGCCTTAGCGGCAGCGGCAAGTCAAGTCTTGCCTTCGATACCATATATGCAGAGGGACAGAGAAGGTATGTAGAAAGCCTCAGCTCATATGCCAGAATGTTTCTGGGACAGATGGAAAAGCCTGAGGTAGACAGTATAGAAGGGCTTTCTCCCGCTATATCTATAGATCAGAAAACCACAAACAACAATCCACGTTCCACAGTAGGCACGGTTACGGAGATATATGACTATCTGCGACTTCTCTTTGCAAGAGTAGGCATTCCTCATTGTCCCAAGTGCGGCAAGGAAATAAAGCGCCAGACAGTAGATCAGATAGTAGACAGGATATGCGCAATGGAGAAGGGCACACGCTTTCAGCTTCTTGCGCCTATTGTCAGGAACAGGAAGGGAGAGCACGTAAAGCTTCTGGAGGACGCACGCAAAAGCGGATATGTAAGAGTCAGAGTAGACGGCATCATTTTTGATCTGGGAGAGAAAATAGAAATAGACAAGAACAAAAAGCACAATATAGAAATAGTTGTGGACAGGCTTGTTGTAAGAGAGGGCATGGAGCAGAGATTGAGCGAGTCTATAGAAACAGCTTCAGCGCTGACAGGCGGTATTGTAATAATGGATATTATAGACGGTGAAGAGATAACCTTTAGCCAGAATTTTTCATGTCCCGACTGCGGCATAAGCATAAGCGAAATAGAACCTCCTCTTTTTTCATTCAATAATCCCAACGGCGCCTGCCCCGAGTGTATGGGCTTAGGCGTGAAAATGATTATAGATGAGGATCTGGTCATACCCGACAAAAGACTTACCCTTGCCGAAGGCGCTATTACGGCTATGGGCTTTGGCAATATAGCAAGCCCCAACTCACCTGTGTATTCTGTGCTTCAGTCCCTTAGAAATATTTATAATTTTGACTTCAATACGCCTGTAAAGGATATGCCGAGAGAAGCCCTTGACGCCATATTATACGGTACTCATGGCAGGACTATAGAGGTCCCCTATATGGCAGCGGGAAAGCAGAAGTACTATACATTTGCCTTTGAAGGCATTATTACAAGCCTTGAAAGACGGTATAATGAAAGCAATTCGGAAATGATGCGTGACGAGTATGAAAAGTATATGACAAATATCGAATGCCCCTGCTGTCATGGAAAAAGGCTTAAACCTGAGGTGCTTGCAGTAAAGATAGCGGACAAGAGCATATCCGATGTTACGGAAATGTCCATAAAGGACATACAGAAATTTTTCAGAAGTATAGAATGGTCGGACAGACAGAAGGCAATAGGCCGGCAGATATTCAAGGAGATAAATGCACGCATAGGATTTCTTATAGATGTGGGACTTGACTATCTATCTCTTGCCAGAACGGCAGGTACTCTCAGCGGAGGAGAATCACAGAGAATAAGACTTGCCACTCAGATAGGTTCGGGACTTGTAGGCGTGCTCTATATACTTGACGAGCCAAGCATAGGACTTCATCAGAGAGATAACGACAAGCTCCTTGCAACACTTAAGCATCTGAAAGACTTAGGCAATACTCTTATAGTTGTAGAGCACGACGAGGATACGATGAGGGCCTCAGACTATATTGTGGATATAGGACCCTATGCAGGAGAAAAGGGCGGAGAAGTGGTATTTGCAGGAGAATATAAGGATATTCTCAGCTGTGAAGGCTCTATAACAGGCGCATTTTTAAGCGGAAGAGAAAAAATAGAGATACCTAAGAAAAGACGTAAGGGAAACGGCAGCTTTATAAAGGTAAAGGGCGCCGCTCAGAATAATCTTAAGCATATAGACATAGATATACCCTTAGGCAAGCTTATAGCCGTTACGGGAGTATCGGGCAGCGGCAAAAGCTCCTTTGTAAATGAAATACTGTACAAGACCCTTGCCAGAGATGTAAATAGAGCCAAGATAAAGCCGGGAAAATACGACAGTATGGAGGGTATTGAAAATATAGACAAGGTTATAAATATAGACCAAAGTCCTATAGGCAGGACTCCACGTTCAAACCCTGCTACCTATACGGGGCTTTTCGACCTTAT
>CANQBT010000032.1 GCA_947589405.1 uncultured Clostridia bacterium
GCAAAGGAGCTTATTGACTCTACTATTTCTTATAATATAATTTCAAGCGGTCTTGCTATGGTAAATAAGAACGGCGTTCTCAACTCAGATAATGAAATAGCCGCAGGCGAGTCAGAAGCCAAGCATGGCATGGGCTCTATAATGAACGGCTATGAAACTACCTTCACTCATAATCTCTATGCAAATAACGGCACCAGAAATCCGAGATTTGAAGGCTCCTTCAGCTATAACAACGTGACCTACAACAATCTCCTCCAGTTCTCAAACAATGTTATTTACAACTGGGGACACAACACAGGCTACGGCGGTGAAAGAGGTCCGGGTCAGGTCAGCTTTACAAACAACTATCACAAAGCAGGTCCCAACACTATAGCGAAGGTAAAGGATCTTCTCTTTGACTATGACGGTGTATCCAAGTTCTATTTCAATGGAAATATACTTGAAGGCAATGCAGATGTAAGTGCAGACAACCTTAAAGGTGTGCCTGATCTTAATCAGACAAACAGACTTACAGCTCCTGTAGAGCTTACAAATCCTTATGAAGAGGAAAGCGCTCAGGCAGCATATGAGAAGGTGCTTAAAGAGGTAGGCGCTTCCTATGCAAGAGACGCTCAGGACGCAAGACTTATATATGATGTAGAAAACAACAAGGGATATTTTATCAACAGCGAATTTGAGGACGGCGGCGTATTCGACAAGGAATATAAAACAGAAGCTGCCGATACAGACGGCGACGGTATGCCCGATAGCTGGGAAGATACTTTGGGTCTTGACAAGAACAACAAGGCAGATGCAGGCGCTATAAATACCGATGGCAAATACAAGGGCTATTCCAATATAGAGGTATATATAAACGATATATTAGGCGAATGGGACGATGCTGTAAAGAAGGCTCCCGAAGCGGTACCTTTAGAAAGCGTTGAAATATATTCAGGCGATACTGTACTGGGCAGCTTATCATCAGCTTATGCTGTACTCAAGCAGGGCGATACCTATGAAGTAAGAGCAGAAGGCGCAGATGAGATATATATCAATGACGACATGGTTGGAAAGACAGTAAACGGCAAGGCTTCCGTCACTCCCAACAAGACAGGTATGTACAATCTTTCAGCCCTTTCATATGATGCCGACGGTATGCCTTCAATATTCTCCAATCCTATAAAGATAGTAGTTGTACCGAAAGATGCGGAGAATAATATTACAGGCTATGTATCAACAGACATAGGCAGCGTAGGCGCTCAAGGCACAGACCTTTACAGCACGACTGAAGGCAAGCTCATATCTGTAGGCACAGGACATATAGGTTTTCTCAATACTTCAAGCCTACAGGGTCCCGACAGGTTCCATTATGATTACAAGCAGATAAAGGGAGACTTTACGTTTACAGCACGTATTGACAATCTTGCAAAGCTTGACTATCTTCAGCACTCAGGACTTATGGCAAGAGCAAGCCTTGATCCTTTAAGCGAGTTTTATATGGCTTCACTTTCATACCTTAAGGGCGAGGACTACGAAGGCAGAACAGATGTTTCAGGAAACTATGTAAAGGCTAAAAACATAAGGACTGCTGTAAGAACAGTTGCAAATGACAACGTTATTTTAGGAAACTTTTTAGGCGTACCGCAGACAAGAGCCGACCTTGAGCCTAATCATGGCTGGGGCAGAATAGCAAGAGAAGGACAAGATATTACAATATCAGCTTCATTGAACGGCACAGACTGGTATGTGCTCAACACATATACCACCACTCTCCCTGAGACCTGCTATATAGGCTTTGCTACAGATGCAGCTCAGGACGAAATGGACTTTATAAGGACAAATGCTACCGAATTCAGTCATATAAGCCTTGATTCACAGTCTATAGAGCTTGACAAGCTTCCCGAGCCTACTCTTCTTGGAGATACTGACTGTGACAACACCGTAACGGCATCAGACGCTGCATTGATGATGGCATATGTACTTTCACCTTCATCTTCCGGAATAGACGCTCAGGGTCTTTCAAACGGCAATGTCTATGCAAATCTGGTATTTGATTCCAGAAATGTTGCTCAGATACTTCAGAAGGCGCTTGACAGCACATATATGATGCCTGCCGAAGCTGCTGTAAGTACAGCCGAGATAACTGAACCGACTGATACGATTGAAGCAGCCGATATGGTCGAAATTCCCGATCCCCAACCGACAGCTTGAAAATATCAGCATTTGAACAAGTAGAATATTTAATATAAAGCAAAAATACGGTCGATAGCACAAGCTGTCGACCGTGTTTTTTGTTTTAGAAGGACTTTTCCGTCAGTCTATGTTGGCACCTTTTCTTCTCCTTCCTTTTACAATATACTCTAGTTCAATTTTATATTTAGCATCGAATGTTTGCTCTTAGGTGAAATATAACGCTACTGTTACCTATGATAAAAAAATTTATATATATGAGTAAAATCGACCTCTCAGTCAGCCCACGCAAATCCGTTCATAATTTGAAATTCTTGGTTGGGCTGACAGCTCCCCTAGCTCCAAGGGGAGCTTAGGTTGATTCTGCCCATAATTTCTTAGTTAGTGATAAAGTAGTTTTTCAACATTATAAGCATTTGCAGAACATAACCCTAAGGCGTCCCTTCAGAGAAGGGAAGCTGTCAGTCACGTCAAAAATTCTGAATTAAGATGTTTTTGAACGTGACTGACTGAAGGGTCGAACAAATATACATTTTCCTGTGACCGGGTCACAGGAAAAAATCTTGGACACGATGCACGCCCCTACAAATTGGAGCAAAACCTACGCTATAGCTTGTAGGGCTGGTCGTATTATTTCGTAATACTGCTCGGCTGGTCATAACACTTGCGTGTTATTGCTCGCTTAGCATCCAACCTAAGCAACCAAGGGCGTGCATCGCACGCCCGAAAATGTGAAGTGATATACTAAAACCTATTCACAAAAAAAGGGCTGTCCCGCAGACAGCCCTTATATACAAAGAGACCCTCCCCCAAATGTTCTCTTTGCAGTCAATATATTTAATTATGACGCTTATTACTCGTCATAGGCTACAGCCTTGTCGAAGAGCTCTTCAACCTCCTTGTCGGGAGCCTTTGTTATAAGAGTTACAACTATACCTACAACAAGACCTGCTATAAAGCCCGGTATTATTTCGTAAATATTTGTTGCACTCTTGAGACAAATGAACCAGACGATATCTACTATAGCGCCTGCAAGTATACCTGCAACTGCGCCCTGGAAATTAAAGCGTTTCCAGAATAGACTCAGCATAATGGCAGGGCCGAAGGATGCGCCGAATATACCCCATGCATTTTCAACAAGAGCCATAATAGAGCCTGAGTTAGGATTGGAAGCAACCAAAAGAGCAACAATGGCTATTGCCAGAACCACTATACGACCTGCCCAGAGCATTTCCTTGTCGCTTGCCTTGTCCTTTCTGACTATAGGCTTGTAAACATCGCTGGCAAATGCTGAAGCGGCAGCAAGAAGCTGACTGTCCGCCGTAGACATAGACGCTGCAAGCACAGCTGAAAGAAGTATACCGGATACGATGCCCGGGAATATTTTTCTTACCATATTTATAAATACAAGTGAATTTTCATTAATAGCGTCGTCATAGCCTAAGAACATACGTCCCACAACACCGACTATAGCTGCGAATATAACTATTACAAGTGTCCATGCGATACCTATCTTGGCAGACTTCTTAAGTGACTTCTGAGATTCAAGTGACATGAATCTTATTATGATATGAGGCATACCGAAATAGCCAAGACCCCAGCCAAGACCTGAAACTATATCTGTCCAGCTTGCAAATGGGTTCCAATAGCCTGCTTCAACGGGAGCAACTGCGCTTGTGTCAAGCATAGCGGCTGCAAATATAGGAGCTATGAGCAAAGCTGCAAGTATAAGCAGACCCTGGAAGAAGTCTGTCCAGCATACGGCTGAGAAGCCGCCTAAGAAGGTGTAGCTTATTATAATGAAAGCAGCTATGTACATTGCCACTTTGGCATCTATTCCTATGACCGTGTGGAAAAGAGTACCGCATGCCTTAACGCTTGAAGCCGCATAAATAGTATAGGCTACAAGGAAAACAACTGCGCATATTATCTGGAGTATCTTAGACTTTGAAAGAAAGCGGTTCGTAAGATACTGAGGAATGGTTATGGAATCGTTTGCCACTATTGAAAAACGGCGAAGTCTCGGAGCCTGGAATATCCAGCTTAATGTATAGCCTATGGCAAGACCTACGGAGATCCATACCTGACCTAAGCCAAGTGCATAAATAGATGTAGGAAGTCCCATAAGCACCCATGCGCTCATGTCTGAAGCACCTGCTGAAAGAGCGGTTACCCATGGTCCCATCTGACGGCCGCCTAAGAAATAGGTCTTTTCACCGCCGTTACGTGTCTTGATGAAAAAGAATATGCCTATTGAAAGCATAAACAAGAGGTATATTATAAATACCACTACCTCAGAAATATTCATATTCATGAAATTATCCTCCCTCAATATATATTTGAATTTATATATCAGTATACACATTTTTATGGGGCATTTCAAGGCTTAAAATAATTATTATGCAATTTTGTCATAATTAACATGCAATTTTGTCATAAATTAGTTATTTTGTTCATTCTCCTTGCAAAGTTACGGCAAATTTTGTAATATTGGGACTTGATAATATTATAACGACTGTGGTAAAATTAAGGGTATGTTATTGATAAGGCGAAGTTTTGTTTGGGATAGTTTGATCGACCCTTCAGTCAGTCACGTTCAAAAACATCTTGGTTCAGAATTTTTGACGTGACTGACAGCTTCCCTTCTCTGAAGGGACGCCTTAGTATTACGTTATTCAAATGTTTTAATAATGTTGAAAAATTAATATTTATCACTAACTAAGAAAAAGCCTTAAGCTGTCCCTTCTTCTCTTCTCTCTAACCTCCCCTAGCCCGCAGGGCGTCGGAGGCTGGTCATAACACTTGCGTGTTATTGCTCGCTTAGCATCCAACCCAAGCAGCCAGGGGGGAGGGGGACATTGCAGCGGAAGAATTATCCGCATTGCACCGAAAGATTTATCGGACGCTCTGTAAGAGCGGCTTTCGGTTTGCCGAAGGTGCTGAACATTTCAAACAATTTTTATTGTTTGAAATGGTGGAAGGGTCGTTCTAACCAAACAAAAATTTACCATATAAACAAAAAAGAAAGAGTGACATTCATGAAAATTACAAGAGATGACATAAGGAACATAGCCATAATAGCTCACGTTGATCATGGCAAGACTACCCTTGTGGACGAGCTTTTAAAGCAGAGCGGCACATTCCGTACCAATCAGGTGGTAAGGGAAAGGGTAATGGACAGCGGAGATCTGGAAAGAGAGAGAGGTATCACCATACTTTCAAAGAACACCTCCGTATACTATGAGCATACCAAAATAAATATAGTAGATACGCCGGGTCATGCGGACTTCGGCGGCGAGGTAGAGCGTGTGCTTAAAATGGTAAACGGCGTTGTGCTTGTGGTAGACGCTTACGAAGGCTCTATGCCCCAGACCAAGTTTGTGCTTAAGAACGCACTTTCTCTTGGACTGCCTGTGGTAGTGTGCATTAATAAAATAGACAGACCTGAGGCAAGACCCGATGAGGTGGTGGACGAGGTACTTGAGCTTTTTATGGAGCTTGACGCTACAGACGAGCAGCTTGATTCTCCCTTTGTGTTTGCTTCGGCAAAGCTTGGCAAGGCTGCCATGACATATGAAGAAGCTCTTGAAGCCAATGATATGAAGGCTCTTTTCGATACAATAGTTGAGCATATACCTGCGCCTGAAGGAGATCCCGACGCAGGGCTACAGATGCTTGTCACTACAATAGACTATAACGAATATGTAGGCAGGATAGGCATAGGCAAAATAGAAAACGGCACAGTCAGAGTAAATGACGATGTATGTATAGTAAACTATCACGATCCCGATAAGAATATAAAGATAAAGGTATCAAAGCTCTATGAGTTTGAGGGATTGGAAAGAGTTGAGGTAAAGGAAGCTACGGTAGGCGCCATTGCAGCCGTTACGGGAATGCCTGATATACACATAGGCGATACCATAGCCTGTATAGAGGATCCTCAGCCTATAGAGGTCAATAAGATAAGCGAGCCTACTCTTTCAATGACATTCAGCGTAAACGATTCACCCTTTGCAGGACAGGAGGGCAAGTTCGTAACGAGCCGCCATCTTCGTGACAGACTTCAAAGAGAGCTTAACACCGATGTTTCTCTTAGGGTAGAGGATACGGACACTACAGAGGCATTTAAGGTAAGCGGAAGAGGTGAGCTTCATCTTTCAATACTTATAGAAACAATGAGAAGAGAAGGCTATGAATTTCAGGTATCACGTCCACAAGTGCTCTATAAGACAATAAACGGCAAAAAATACGAGCCTATGGAAATGGCTACAATAGACGTTCCTGAGGAATTTGTGGGAACGGTAATAGAAAAGCTGGGAACCAGAAAGGGCGAAATGGTAAATATGCAGCCGGGACAGGGCGGATATACACGCCTTGAATTCAATATACCCGCAAGAGGTCTTATAGGCTACAGGAATGAATTTCTGACCGACACAAGAGGAAACGGTATACTGAATACAATATTCAACGGCTATGAGCCTTACAAGGGCGATATAGTATCAAGACCTCAGGGCTCTCTTGTTGCCTTTGAAACAGGCGATGCAGTTGCATACGGTCTTTTCAACGCTCAGGAGAGAGGGGATCTCTTCATAGGCGCAGGCACTAAGGTATACTGCGGAATGGTAGTTGGCAGAAATGCCAGAGCAGAGGACATAGACGTAAACGTATGCAAGAAAAAGCAGCTTACAAATACAAGAGCTTCAGGCTCTGACGATGCCCTTAAGCTTACACCTCATATCGTTATGAGTCTTGAGCAATGCATAGATTTTATTACAGACGATGAGCTTGTGGAGGTAACTCCCGAGTCCTTGAGAATACGAAAGAAAGTACTTGATCCATCTCTTAGGAAAAAGCTGGCTGCCAGAGGAAGGTAATATCATGAGCAAGAAAAAGAAGAAGGGCGGAGGTTCCTTTATAAAACAGGCTGCCATACTGGCAGGCGCAGGAATACTTGTGCGTATAGTGGGATTTTTATACAGGCTTCCTCTTACCAATATGATAGGCAATGAGGGAAACGGAATATACGGCGCAGGCTATAATATATACAACTTTTTCCTTATTATGAGCTCTGCGGGACTTCCCGTTGCCATATCCAAAATGGTTTCCGAGAGAGTGGCTCTTGGAGAATATACAAATGCAAAAAAGGTTTTCAGAGTATCTATGACAGTTGCAGGTTCTCTTAGCTTTCTGTGCGCAATGCTTATGGTATGCGGAGCCTATGCGGTAGGGCAATACTGCGAGATGATAGGCAATACCGACAGCATGTGGTATTTAAGTATAGGCTGTATATATACCCTTGCGCCTACGGTATTCATAGTAGGCATAATGGCTGTGTTCAGAGGATTCTTTCAGGGACTTCATACTACCGTTCCCACAGCTATGTCACAGCTCATAGAGCAGATATTCCATGCTGTTTTCAGTATACTTCTGGCTTATCTGCTTTTAGACGCAGGAGTTGAATATGCGGCGGCAGGCGGTACTGCCGGCACAGGTATAGGCGCTCTTGCAGGTCTTGTACTTCTTGTGGCTGTATTCTATGCTACAAAAAAGCAGAGAGATGCGGAATTTGCTCTTGATAAAGGGGATTACAAGGTACAGAGCTTTAAGGAAATAACGGTCACGCTTATTAAAATAGCCGTACCTATAATCACAGGCACCGCCATTTTCTCAATGACCAATCTTGTGGATATGATAATGGTAAACAGCAGACTTGCGGCAGCAGGCTTTGCTCCCAATAAGATAATTGACCTATATGGTCAGCTCAACGGCAAATACGTTACTCTTACGACATTGCCTGTGGCTATATCCACAGCTATTGCAACGGCTGTCATACCAAGCATAGCCGCAAGCGTTGTAAGAAAGGAAAAGGATATAGTACAGTCAAAGGTAGACACTACGCTTAGAATAACAATGATGATCTCTATACCTGCGGCAGCAGGCTTAGGCGCTCTCGGAACTCCTATACTTGCCATGCTCTTCCCTAACTATCCCGAAGGCGGAACGCTTTTGCAGGTAGGGTCCTTAAGCGTTATTTTCCTTTCCCTGAGTCAGATCTCAACAGGTGTATTGCAGGGTATAGGCAAGGTAAAGACTCCTGCCTTCAACGCTCTTATAGGCGCCCTTACGAAGATACCCTTTACCTATATTCTGGTTGCCATACCCTTTATAAACGTAATAGGCGCAGTACTCAGCACGACAATATGCTATATGGTCTGTTCGCTGCTGAATTTCAGAGCGCTTATAAAGGCTACGGGCGTAAGGCCGGATTTCATGGGAATGCTTGTAAAGCCAAGCATAGCGTCTATAGCTATGGCTGCTGTATGCATACTTGTATATAAGGGAATATTCATGGTATTGCCTTATAATACTTTGGCTACGCTTTTTGCAATTATTGTGGCGCTTGCAGTTTACTTTGCCGTTATGGTGCTCATAAGAGGACTGAACAGAGAGGACTTGCAGCTTATGCCCGGAGGAAGCAAGCTTATACCGCTTCTTGAAAAAATGAATAGATTATAAAATATAAAGGCTGTCTGCAATGGTCATAAATGGCATTTGCAGACAGCCTTTAACAGAAGTATACTGTATATGAGGTGATAGCATGAAGGGCTGGCTTGTGGTAAACGGATTTCTGAACAGCTCAAAGTTCAATGAGATATATCAATGGCTGAAGGCAGCCTTTGAAAGAAGGGGTCATATCATTGAAGTATATTCAAATATTGAGCTTAAGCTTATAGACAGCAGTATCAAAATGCCGGATTTTGTACTGTTCTGGGATAAGGATATAGTGCTGGCAAGGGAACTGGAGGCTATGGGACTCAGACTTTTCAACAGCAGCAGAGCCATTGAGCTTTGTGACAACAAGGCGCTTACATATATCACTCTTAAGGGAAAGCTGCCTATGCCGAATACGATAACGGTACCTATGACCTATCGCAATATAGGCTACAACAGCATGGAGTTTGTGAAAGAGGCAGGGGAAAGACTGGGTTATCCCTTTATAATAAAGGAATGCTTCGGCTCCTTTGGTCAGCAGGTGTATATGGCGAAGGATCAAAGGCAGGCGGAGGAAATAGTCAGCCATACGGCAGAGCCCCTTATTTTTCAGGAATATATAGCCGAAAGCAGAGGGCGTGACATACGCATAAACATAGTGGGAGGAAAAGCAAAGGCTTCTATGCTCAGGAGGAATGAAAAGGATTTCAGAGCCAATATCACAATAGGGGGTTCAATGGAAAAATACACTCCGTCACCTGAGGAAACAGATATTGCAGAAGGAGCGTGCCGTATACTTGGTCTTGACTTTGGCGGAGTAGATATACTTATAGGCAGTAACGGACCTTTGCTTTGCGAGGTCAATTCAAATGCCCATTTTAAGAGCATATACGACTGTACGGGCGTTAATATTGCGGAAAAAATAGAGGAGTATATTGAAAAATGCTTGGATATATAATATATGACAGGGCTGCGGCGCTGCAAAATATCGGATATATACAGATGTATACGGATAAATTCAAAAAAAGAGGTATTGAAATAAAGCTTGTATATGCAGATGAGCTTTGGGAAAAGGCGCTGCCTGATTTTGCAATAGTCCGCATAATTTCTCCTGAAATTACAGGCAGTCTTGAAAAAAAGGGCGTAAGATGCTTCAACAATTACAAAGTGTCATACATAACAAACGACAAGGCGCTTACTTATAAATATGTAAATGACAGAGGGATAAGGATAATGGATACCTTCTGCACAGCAGATGATGTAAACAGCTTTCCCGTAGTAATAAAGCCCAAGAGCAGTCATGGAGGAGATAGGGTATTCATGGTAGGCTCATATGATGAGCTTGAAAAAAAGCTAAAGCTTTATGAAGATGGCAGCTATGTTGTGCAAAAGACTGCATCTGAGCTTGGTAAGGATCTGAGGGTATATGTCATAGGCAATGATATAGTATGCTCTATGCTAAGAGAATCGGATAATGATTTCAGAAGTAATTTCTGCTTGGGAGGACGAGCGTCTGTATATGAGCTTTCCGAAAGTGAAAAAAAGCTTGTCGGTTCTGTTATGGAGCTTTTTGACTTTGACTTTGTAGGTATAGACTTTGTATTTGATAAGGGTCGTATGGTTTTTAATGAAATTGAAGACGTTGTGGGAAGCCGTATGGTCTATTCCTGTACGGATATTGATATTGTTGAACTGTATGTAGAGCATATATGTAAGGCTTTGTGTATATAATTAATAGGCTGCCGCATTATGGGTCAAAAGAGATCCTAATGCGACAGCTTTATTTTTACTCAAATGCGCTTATAATGTTGAAAAGTCCTAATTTTTATAAGCAAGGGAATATACCAGAGGTACCAGCACAAGATTCACTATCATAGATACCAGCAGACCTACAAGCATAAGTACTGCCATAGGTACGAAAAGCTCATCGCCAAAGAGAGCAAGGGGCATAAGTCCCAGTACGGTAGTCATTGTGCTCATCATTATTGGACGAAGTCTTTGACCGCCTGCGGCTCTGCAGGCGTCCTCAACGGAAAGTCCCTTTTCTGTTTCGTTTGTTATACAGTCTATAAGCACTATGGCGTTGGCAAGCACGCAGCCCAGCAGACTGACAGCGCCTATAAGTGCAAAAAGACTCAAGGGCTGACCCGTAAGCATAAGAGCCACAAATCCTGCCGATACGCCAAAGGGAACGGATATAAATATTATACCTACCTTCTTGAAGGAGCCGAACTGTATAAGCAGTATTATAAGTATAACTATTATTGCAACAAGAGCGGCAACGCCTATGTTAGCCAGCACTTCTTCAAAGAATATCTTCTTTTTGCCTGATTTTTCTATGGTAACGCTTTCGGGGAATTGATCCTTCATCTCTTCTATTCTGTTTTCAAGCTCAGTCTGTATATCCAAATCGCTTACGCCAAAGCCGTTGTAGCAGCCGACAATGCGGCCTCTTCTGCCATCTATTCTTGAAATAGAGGTTATCTCAGGCTTAAGTGAAACGTCTGCAAACTGAGATACGCTGTATTTTTCATTCTGTATAGAGGACTTTACCTTAAGCTCTTTTATTTGCTCTCTGGAGTCCACATTGGTATCAAGCACAATGTCGTATTCCTTGCTGCCGTTTCTGTAGGCGGATACGGTCCTGCCCATAAGGGCAATATTCAACTCATTCTGGGCTTCGGCTTCTGTAAGTCCCAGAGTATTCAGCTTCATTGGATCCATGTTTATAAAATAGCTGTAGGTAGCCAGTTCGTTTTTGTTTCTGACACCCTTTGTACCCTCTATACTGCTGAGAATGTCGTTTATCATTTCGGCAGCAGTATTCAGATCGTCTGTATTGTCGGAATATATCTTCATTTCTACAGGCTTGGAATTGAGAGTCATTATGCCAAGCTCGTCTACAAGTATAGATGCGCCGCCAACTCTTTCATTGAGCTGATTTTGAAGAAAGTCTACCATATCCTCTGCTTTTTTGAAGCGGTCGCTCTTTGAAAAATCTGCCTTTACAAGTATATCGCCTACGTTGTCTCCTCCTGCCTTAGGCAGTATTGAGTAATCGTAACGAGGTATTGCGGTACCTATGCCGCTTAAGTAATACTGTGTTTCAGGCTGTTCGTCAAGTATATCTTCTATATTGTTTACGATCTCTCTTGTTCTGTCCAGACTGTCCTCACTATCTCCCTGTACGTCTATTGTTATTATGTCCTTTCCTGCCATAGGTATTATTTGCAGATCCAGTACAAATACAGATGATGCAAATACAAGTACTGCAATTACAGCGCATAGTATAGTGATTTTTTTGTGTTTAAAAGCGTGTTCAAACAGCGAATTGTATACCCTTACGGAAAAAGGCTCTTTGCCGTTTTTGTTTTCCTTTGTCTTTTCAAGGAAGAAATAGCTCATAACAGGGGTCACGCATATTGACACAAGGTATGACGCCACAAGACAGCATATTATAACTACGGGGAATGTTATTGCCAGCTGATGATATGCTCCGGGCAGAGTCAGTATAGAGCTGAATGCCAATACTGCCATAAGCATAGATACAAATACAGGCAAGGCTACAGAGGAGGTACCCTGTGTAACGGCTGCTTTTTTGTCCATTCCCGCATCTATATTCTTTTGTATGGCATCGCTTACCACTACGGCGTTGTCCACAAGCATGCCCAGTACCACTATAAGTGACGCAAGAGAAACGAACTGTATTTCAAAGCCCATTATGTATGTGCATACAAAGCTTGCAAATATTGCAAGAGGTATTGCGAAGGATACCACAAGGGCATTTCTGAAATTCATACCTATCATAATGACGATCACTACAAGTATTATGGATTCTATAAGGTTTATGACAAAGCTGTTTATGGAATCCTGCACCTCGTCAGGCTGAAGGAATACCTTATTTACGGCTATTCCCTCAGGAAGAGAAGCATTGTAATCGTCTATTGTGCGGTTTATTTCATCGCCTAAGCTTACTACGTTGAGTCCCTCCTGGAAGTAAACGGCAAGTACCGTTGAACGGCTGTCGTTATATATGTAATAGCCCTGATCGTCAGGCACCTCCATGCTTATGTCGGCTATGTCCGAGAGCCTTGTTATTATATAATCTTCATTGGCGGAAACAACTATGTTTTTTATTTCCTCAAGACTTTCAAACTTGCCTGAGGTGTTTACGTTTATATCATTTCCTTCAACACTTACGGAGCCTGCCGGCAATGTGGAATTGTGATATTCTATAAGCTGTGCAAGCTCTGCAAGAGATACGTCTGTGTCGTTGAGTCTGTCTATATTTACGGTTATTTTTACCTGAGAAGGCACGTCGCCGTAAATATCCACCTTTCTTATACCGTCTATAAGCCTTAATTTATTGCTTATTTCCTTGCTTCTCTGTGAAAGCTCATCTGTTGTTATGTTATCTCCCGTAACGGCAAGTATAAGTCCCGCTGTGTCCATAACATCGTCATCTACGGTAATTGAAGAGATGCCTGAGGGAAGGTCTGCCCTCAGAGTATCAAGCTTATCCTTAAGCTCGTCAAATTCCTTGTCCACCTCGTTCTGAGAAAGGTCCATGCTTAAATTTACGCTTGTTACGCAAAAGCTGTCACCTGCTGTTGTATCACACTTGTCAAAGCCGTCAAGCTCCATGCAGGCATGCTCTATTTTTTCTGCGATGAGCTGCTCCATGTCCTCTGCTGTTGCTCCGGGATATATTGCCGTAACTGTTGCCACAGGCAGCACTACCTTAGGAAAATGCTGCTTAGGCATTTTGTAATATGAAAATGCTCCGGCGCAGAATATCATAAGCATAAGCATTATGACAAGGGATTTTCTGTCCAAAAGACCGTCAAAAAATTTTTTGCCCATAATTACGCCTCCGTTTTTACAAGGTCGTTTTCTCTCAGATTCTTAATACCTTCTGTCACTATGAGGGCAGTAGGGTCGTCTATCTGTACCTCTACCTTATCTCCTGAGAAATCGCCAAGTATTACCTGCTTTTTATGCACTCTGTTTTCGGAGTCAACGGCATACACATAGTCTACGCCTTCGGAATTGAATACTGCGTCTATAGGCACATAACAGCCGCCTGAGGAGCCTGTTATTATTTTTACATCTACTGTTTCGCCTATTGTATAGTCACCGTCTATCGTTATATCTACGGCGTATGTCCTTGTCTTTTCATCGGGATATTGAGCTATTGCCGTGACTGTACCCGAAGCGCTGCCGTTTATAAGAGCCTTTCCGCCTATTTTTATGTTCTTGTATTCGCTGTCTGAAGCGCCTACGCTTACAATAAGCTCGCTGCTCTTTGCCACAACTACGGGATAGCCTGCGGCAATTATTTCGCCTTCCTTATAGGGCAGCTCCATAACATAGCCGTCGCTGTCTGCTTTAAGCGTAGAATCGTTTATATTCTTGCGAACTATGTCGTTGGAGGTAGAAGCGCTCTTTACATTGGCTTGTGCTGCCGCTACGTCCTTTGCCTTGCTTGTAATAAGGTTGTCAAGACTCTTCTGAGCCTGAGTTTTCTGAGCTTTTGCAGTATCCAGCTCGGCTTTCTTGCTCTCCAGCTCGGCTTTCTTGCTCTCCAGCTCAGCCTTGTCGCCTTCATAGGCTGCCTTTGCAGCCTCAAGCTCTGCTGCCTTTGTCTTGTATGTACTCTCTGCTGCGTCAAGGTCCTTGTCGGAAAGACCGCCTGCCGCATTTATCTCTCTTGCCGCATCTAATTCTTCCTTAAGCGTATTGAGAGCTGTCTGTCCCGCTTCTATATTTTTAAGCTCTGCCGTAAGACCTGTTTCAAGAGCGGCAATACCCTTTTCCCCTGCGTCTATACCCTTCTGTGCGGCAGCTATGCTTTCGTCAATAGTTCCTATCTGACTTCTGGCATTTGCTATATTTGTGTCATATGTGCTTATAGTTTTCTGCAAGGTGGCGTCTGCCTGATCCTTAGTATTTTCGCCTATGGAGGCGTTGTACTCCATTGTGGTGGTGTCAAGCTTTGCCAGTATATCACCTGCATTGAACTTCTGTCCCTTTTCAACACATATTTCCGCTATCTTTCCTCCTGTGAGGAAGGCATAATTCTTGGTCTCCTTTGCCTTTACTATACCGATATAGCTGTAGCCCGTTGAAACGCTTTGCTCAGAAACCGCCTGAGTCTTTACTATCTTAGCCGTCTGCCCGGAGGTTTCGGTATTTTTTTCACCGCAGCCGGTACAGAGCAAAAGCACCGACATGGCTATTGCAAATTTTCTTTTCATTATATATCCTCCCTTTATTATACATGTCATTATTATTTATATAAATTAATATAAATAATGTAAAAATTATTTTCAATGGTCAATAAAACACCTTATATTGCTTATTACACACTTTATGATAAAATGTTTCTTATCTGTATACCGTATTGCATAATTTTTGAAATTGTAATATAATAGTAACATAAGGAGGCAGTACAAGTGAAAACAGATCTCAGAACAATAAAGAGCAGAAGAGCCATAAAACAAGCGTTTCTTCAGCTTATGAATGAAAAGGGCTACAACAACGTTACAATAACGGATATTGCTGATAGAGCTCTTATAAACAGAAAGACCTTTTATATGCATTATGATACAAAGCAGGCTTTGTATGATGAGATATGCAATGAACTTATAGAATTGCTGGATCCCGAATCCACAATGAAAACACTTCATGAGCTGGAGGGACACGAGCAGAGGAAGCCTGTTATAAGGCTGCTTATGAATATAAGGCGGGAGAAGGACGTATTTTCCGTACTTATAAATGATGAGAACAATATGACGTTTCTGCGTAAGCTTTGCGATAAGATAGCGCCTGTTATACTTATGGAGACCCACAGCCACAAGGATATTATACTTATGGACGAAGAGCTGCTTATAGAGGTGTATTGCACACTTTTTGTGCTTATGCTGAAGTGGTGGATCAAAAATGACCATACGGAACCCGATATGGCAATAGATCTGATACTGGAATTCTTTTCAAGAAAGCCTTTGGAGCTGCTGGGGATAAGCTTCTGACATTGGTTGTGTGGATAGATGTGGTTGGTGGATTTTTGTTTAGGGTATCGACCCTTCAGTCAGCGCAGCTCAAAGTCTTATTATTTCAAAACCCTTTGACTGCGCTGACAGCTTCCCTTCTCTGAAGGGACGCCTTAGTATAACACGCCTCAAATGTTTTTATAATGCTGAAAAACCTGCTTTATTTCTAACTAAGGAAATAAGAAGAGCGAAACCCTGAGCTTCCCCTTCAGAGAAGGGGAAGTGGCAGCCCAACCACTTCGTTAAATTGAATGTACTTTTGTATTGGGCTGCCGATAGGGTCGAACACACATTTTCCCGTGACCGGGTCACAGGAAAAAATCCACTACTTGTTTTTACTGTACATAAAATTCAATCTTGCAGCGTGGTTCTGTTCGTCTGTTATTATTTCCTGGAGATAGTTTTTGAACCGTTTATTTTCAAGGGCAAAGAGTATGGGTCTGTACAGCTCCACACCTTCAAGCTCCTTATCTATGGACTCAGCGATACGGGTCAACACATCTCTTTGTTCATTTGCAGGCTCCTTTTTATCGGACGGCTCATATTCCTTTCCTTCAAGCTCTCTATACATTTCGGACAGCATACTTTTGTGCTTGTTCTCATCAAGACATATCTGCCTGAGCCTTTCCTTATCGTCAATATCATTTACATCTGCGGCAAGTTTTTCATAAAAGTCAACAGTTCTTATTTCATTTTCCAGAGCGTCCTTCACAAGCTCCGTCAGATATTTATTAGGATACATACAATCACTCCCGACATATATTTATTTATATGCCCTATAGCCATAAAATGTGCATTTTTTGTTTTTGTATTATTTTGTCATAAGGGGTAATAATTTAGCACACACATTTTTTGGCAATATTTGGTAAATATGGTATAATTTAAATCAGCTAATATTGATCTCCGCCATATTTTTGCTTTTGTATACATAGAAAATATAACAATATAAGTCCGCAGTTTATATTCAAGTGATAAGGTTCGGTTTATATATCCGAAAGGAGGATATTATAATGACAACAAATATATATAAGGGAAATGAGGTCATATATCTGCCGGCAGACAAGATACTGCCCAATCCCTATCAATCCCGCAGCAATCCCTGTCGTGATAATTTGAACGAGCTTGTAGCCTCTGTCAAAAGATACGGAGTGCTACAGCCCATAAGCGTAAGACTTATAAATAACCGCCTTTATGAGCTGGTTTTTGGAGAAAGGCGGCTCAGAGCCACAAAGCTTGCAGGCCTTGAGAGCATACCGGCAATAGTTATAGAGCTAAGCGACAGAGATGCGGCAGCAGTCACCATGTCAGAAAATATACAGCGTTCCGATCTCCACTATCTGGAGGAGGCAGAAGGCATAAGGATACTGTACGAAGGCTTCAAGTACAGCATAAATGAGATCTCACACATACTGTCAATATCAGAGGAGAGAATAAAAGAGCTTTTGAGATTTTGTTCTCTCAGCAGCGATGTAAGAGCACTCCTTTCGGAAAAGGCTGTGCCTATGGAAAGCGCCGCTCTTTTGCTCAGAACAGATGACAGCGCACTTCAGAGAGACATAATAGATAAGATAAGCAGATCGGGATTGAGCAGGGAAAAGGCGGAGATATTGGTAAACAGCGCCATAAGGACTCACCGCATAGCGGGAAATACTGAGAAAATAAACTCCGGCATAAAAAAGTATTTCAGCGATATAAGGCTTTTTACAAATACGATAAAACAGGCTGTAGGGCTTATGAACGAATCGGGAATGGAAACGGCATATGAAATGGAAAAGAACAATAACGAATATCTTATAAATATAAAGGTAAAGATACAATAGTTTGTTCAAATAGCTGTAGATAGTCTTTTCTGACTGTCAAAAAAATAATATTCAGACAGCAATATAAATTAAAATAGTGAACAGCTTTCAAAAAAGCGTCGCAGACTTTAATCCGCAAGAGGGATTCACTCCCTCTGAGGACAGGAACTTTACTG
>CANQBT010000033.1 GCA_947589405.1 uncultured Clostridia bacterium
GATCAGCTTCTTGTATACTCTCCCGATTACGGCGGAGCCGAAGGGGATATTACTTCAATTTACTACAAGGGCTATCAGGTACCCGACGGAAAGCTTACGGAAATGCAGACCCTTCTGGGTAATATTCAAACGCTCTATAACACAAGGGAAGCAGCTGCGGCAACTATAAGGACTGCTCAGCAGGGCGGACTTGAGGTAACAATAAAGGGCGATGAGTATTACCTGGATCAATATGAGAAAAAATGCACACAGGCGGACGACCTTTACAGACTTTTGTACAATGTGGCAAGAGCAGGCAACAACAATGCGGAAAAACAGAAGTATGTAGATACATTCAACAATACGAATTGGCTCATACTCAATGAGATAAATGTTGCCGATGATCTCTCTTCCGTTATAAAGATAGAGACAAAGACTATAACCACAAAGTATAAGTCTATAGTATGGAATACCGCTCTTATTACGGACGAGGAAGGCTCCAATATATCGGATGAGCCTTACGAGCTGTATCAGATGAACAGTAATTTCTGCGTAGGTGTAGCCGACAACAACGGCTTCCTTATACCTATAGGCGCTCAGAAGGACATTAACGTTAAGTCAGTAAACAAAAAAATAAAGGAAGAGATAAGCAGGATCACAGGAGACGGAGGGCTTAACAACGTTTGCTATGGTTCCGCTACGAATGATAAGGGCAAGCCTATTGACATTATACTTTTCAGCGGTGAAAAATACTGGTATATGGCTGCCGTTACCACAGATGGGCAGACCGTTGAAATAGACAATGTGGACGGATATATAGGAACGTTTAACTGCAATACTACGGCGGACACCCATTTTCTGGAGTATGACCATACCACTATCACAGGTGTTAATCAGCTTTTCTTGGCATCTCTTGACAGCGGTTATATACCCTATAAGATCAACCTTAAAAACAATGACGGAAGCACCATAGACGAGGTGGCTGACCCATTCGCATGGGAGACCGAGACCAAGAACTCCGGCTCCGACAGTAGTGAAAATACCGTACAGGGAAAAGTAGACGACGGAAAGGGTATAAGAGGAGCCTACTACAGATCATGGTCTGATATAAAAGGAAATGTAGTGCTTCTGGGCTTTACGGAGGACGATATGCGTGTTGAGTCGACCTCCGAACTGGCTACCGAGGGTACAACAGACGTTCCCCTTAATATGGAAGGCTCTACGGAAACCACTACGGAAGCAAAACGTGAAATATCCGATTCCGATATTTACAATGCGCATCTCTATGTATACAAATATGAAACAAAGGCATCAAAGGTGCCTGAGCACGGTAATGACTCTATGTCTAACTGGAAGGGACCCGATGTTACTCTCTTTGACGCAGGCATAAGACTTGACGGACCTTTTGGCAGACTTCTTCAACCGGCTGTTAACTTCTTTACATTGCTGCGATGGACATTTATGGGCATTATATATGCTCTGGCGGCGTTGTATGCCGTATATTTGGGAGTTAAAATTGCCAGAGCAGATGATGAAGAAAAGCGTCATGAAGCTAAGGATCATCTGACGTGGTTCATACTTGCAATATTTATTGTACATATAACCATTGCTTTCCTGTATCTGGGACAAAAACAGCTTACTGCGTGGGAAGAGGAAGTCACGTCTAACATAGGTGTAGAGGAAACTACCGAAAAAATCGTTGAAACAACAACGGCTTCGGACCCGGACAAAATAACGCTTAAATAAGGAGGTATAGTATTATGGCGGACAAAAAAAGAAAAAATGAAGCTGCGGAATATGAGGACAATAAAAAAGAAAATACCCCTCAGGATCATGTGAATAAAAAGAGAAATGAAAAAGGTGAAGTCGATACAAGAAACACAGACGATCTATACACCTCCGAAGAAGATGATATGGAGGAGGAAAGCACCGAGTTTCTTAAAAATGAGGACCATATCGAATTTATAGGCTCTCTTTTCGGCGATGTGTTTGAAAGCGAAGAGGAGGCTCTTGACGCTCTCAGCAAAATAGCCATAAATGGCAAAAGGCTAACCAATATTACAGATCTTGAGGAAGCTGTCAGGTTAATAAAGCAGGCTATAGCACAAAGCGGCATAGGCGCTATCGCTATAGAGGAAAACGGCACATTCAGGGCTCTTGAATTTCCTGACTATGACACCGATGATATAAAGATAAGCAAACCCAAGAAGGAAAAATTCAAGCCGGAACCACCTCCCCGTAAGTCTAAAGCGGAAATAATAGAAGAAGAGGAAGAGGTTGAGCCTGTAAAGGCTGAACCTGAGGATAAAGAGGAAAGGGAGCCTGAGAAAAAGTCCGATAAGGAAATGGAAATTGAATATCCTGACAACGACAGGACCGAAGATGTCTATACCTTTAAAAAGCCTGAGGAATTTAATCTTAAATTTGATTCCTATTCCGATGAATTTCTCAATGAAAATGTAAGCGGTATAGTTGTGTTAAGCAGACTTTCAGGCATTCCGCTTGAAAATAACGGCAACAGCAAGGATATGCTTGAAAGAGCTGCGGACAGACTTTATGTCAACGGTATGCCTGCACTTATGTTTTACGGCATGGGTAAGAAGGAAAAGCTTACCGAAGAGGATTATAACACTCTGGGAACAAGCATTGCCGCTACTCTCAAAAAGACATTCATAGATAAGGAGAAGGGCAATTACGTTATGTACAGAGGAGAGAAGGAGGATACGTTTACAGCCTTTACAATGGGCTCAGATTCTCTTCCGACTGTGGAGCCTGAGAAGGTGGAGCTGCTTTCAGGCTTCAAAAAAAGGATCTCATCACAGGAAAGTCTTGACAAGAATCAGGCGGATTATGATAAATATATAAGCGAAATGAAGCGATACAATACCTATAAGGAACTTGCGGATATATCAGCTGAAGCGATCAGCGCCGCCGCATCTGTCATTCCGCTTAACAAGATAAGAAGAACAAGCATAGAAGAGCTTCAGAGGGAAAAGGGCATTGTACCTGAAACATTTACCCCTACGGCGCCTGTTCCTCATATGGAAAAAACTGCCGAAATGAATAAAGAGCCTGAGATGATGGCTCCGGGAATGGGCTCCCTGAGTCCACGACGTAACAGACCAACTGATAATAATGACTGATAAAAAGACCGCCTGCGAAATGCAGACGGTCTTTTTTGTGATAAGCCCGTTGAGTGAAATAACGTATGTATGTAGGTTATATAATGTTGAATTTAATGGTATTTTCGGACGTGCGATGCACGCCCCTACTGACAATATCGGCTGCTTATGCGGTTGAAAGCTGTTGCGGTGTTTGTAGGGGCGACCATTGTGTCGCCCGTATCGGGCTATGCCTTCGTATTACTTAATGTAGTCTGTACCGTAAAAACTCCATTGGCTATGCTTATGTCCAGAATACTGTTGTATTTTTTGGCTATTCTTTCCATTTGTTCTAAGCCAAAGCCATGATTGAGCTTATCCTTTTTTGTTGTGCTCAAATGCCCTGTGGAATTATTTTCATTATCTATACAGGAATTACGGCATTTGATTGACAAAAAGCCTTTGTTTTTCTTTATCCTCAGTTCTATGAACCGTTCATTATCTGTTTTTTGACAAGCTTCGATGGCATTGTCAAGCATATTTACAAGGAATGTACACAGATCTTCGTCGGGAATATTCAGATCCTTATCCACATCTATATCTGCGGTCATCTTTATTCCGGCTGCTTCCGCCTCCGATATACCGTAATGCACAATAGAATCGATAACGTAATTATCGGAAAACTCTACCTTAGGGGCATTGCCTGACATATCGTTAAGCTTGTCAAGATACTGACCTATCTCATTTATTTTGTTTTGCTTATACATAAGATGAAGGGTGATTATATCGCTTTTCCATCTGTGACGAAGTCCTGAGCTTTGACGGAAGCTTTTCAGCACGGTATCATAGCTTTTTCTTGCTATTTCATTCTGTATCTTAAGGCGATTGGCTTCCGCTTCCACATCGGCAAATGAAAATGTGTGATAAATAAGAGCCGCTATTGCGCAGGCAGTTATGATATAAAGCGAGATCCAATGGAGCATAGATTCATAGGCTCCGTTTGCGAAAATACTTATCATTAACTGATTTATATTCTTTGCCAGCTCGCTTTGCCTTATTGCGGATATTAAGTATATACCGATCACCATAAGAGGAATAGCAATGCAGATATATATATAATATCTGAAAAGCTTCTTTTTTCTGTTCAATGAAATGTACAGCAGAACTGCTGCAGGAGGCATATAGCTTATATAATCATTTTGCAGCAGGTTATTGAACTGCTCGGGTATGAAATAAAAACCATTGTTCAAAACCATGTTGTGTATTGTAAAGCTTCCTGCGGCAAGAGCCAGCAAAATAAGGCTGAGATCCGCTCTGTTCATTGCTATTCCCAACAAAAGCAGTCCGCACAGCATAATAAATATGAGTCCCGAAACACCTGAAGGTATTGCAAAATAATTAGCTGCAGCTGTGGGAAATCTGTTTTTGGTATAGTCGGAGGTAATATTTAGCATAGGCGGAAATATGCCTACGTTTTCTCCGTTGGGACAACTGAATACCATCTTGACAACGCAGCTGTCTGCTGACGCTGAAAAAGGCACCTCTATATTATTCATGTTTATGGCATCGTCCTGATCGGCACATGTGCAGCTGTATACAAGATCATCGTCAAAATAAATATCAACGCTGCAATTTGTAATATTAAAGGCTGCAAAATCTCCCATAGTAATATTGCTGCACAGAGTCGTAAATGTATAGAAGCCCTTTGTGTTTATACTTTCATAGGTGTCCTTTACTTCTATAGGAACGGTATTTCCGTATTCGTCTGTATAATAAGCGTTTTGCCATTCCACAAATGTATTGGGAGAATCCATATCCGTGAAGGAATGCAGGAAAGAAAATGTTATGACACATATACATATAAATATTATGATACAAATGTATTTTTTCAAATCATTCACCGACTTTACATATATTTATAATGATAAGTATATCATAGATTTTGAAAATTTGGTACTTTATTTCATACGGAATATATATATACCCGAAAACAGAAAGAATGCAAAGAGGAGACAGAGATTTATATTTAAATTGCCTGAATAGAGCACGGTACTGTATATAACAGGAGCAATGGCGTTGCCTATGCCGCCTATAAGAGCCGTGCCTGTAAGCATAAGAGAGCTGTCGAGCTTTTTAGCCTTTCTTATATTCAACAATGCGCTTGTGACGGAAGGAGAACCGAAGCCGTCAAAAAGTCCTGCCAGAAAAGAAGCAACAGTTATAGTTATCGCATTTATATCAGGTATGATCACAAGTACAGCTGCCGCTATTATAAGCATGCTTATAATGGCGGCGGTCTTTCTGCTGAGTACCCTTGCCTTATTGAGCAGGAAGCCGCTGATATAGTTGCCTGCTATGCCGTATATGAGAAAACCGTATGTGCTTACCATAGGCGACAGACCTTTGACATCAAGAGCCACAGGCATAAATGCGATTATATACATAAGCGCTACAGCTACAACGCCTACGGAAAAGATCGTATTTATAAGAAGTGACGGTGTCTTTAAAAACACAAGAAAAAATCCCGAATAGGAATATCTATCTTCGCTGCCTTGTTTGTATCTGTTCTGTTTTATATGTTCATAGGGCATATATATAAGAGCCGCTATAGTTATAATAAGCATTATAAAGGCAGTCGCCATATATACGTATGTATAGCCTTTGGCAGCCGCCGTTATGCTTCCCAGAGAACCGCCTACGGTTATTCCAGTAAGTATACCTATGTTGAACTGTCCGTAATTTACGCTTATGTCCTCAGGGGTTTCGGAACATATAGACGCCAGATAGTTCATAAGGTATTTGAGAAGTCCCTGTGTTATGCCAAGAAATATTGAACATATTATGATAGTATATATGTTGCTGAAAACAAAGCATATAAAAGCCGGTATTACAGTACACAGACCTATTAAAAGCGTATATCTTTTGATACTTGTTTTTTTAAAAATAACAGGACTTATTGAAAGTGTCAAAAGAAGGAATACGGCTTCCAAAGAAATCGGAAGAGAAGCGCACAGCGAAACAGGAAGCCCAAATATGCTTTCTCCTCTTGAATTTATAATTATAGCGCCGTAAGGCAGGCTTGTATATACTGCAAGATATACAAAAAATGATATAAACCTTATATATGTGGGGAAATAGCTGTTCTCCTTTTGGTATTTATATGCTTCTGAATTAATGATCTTCCTGACAGGCAGAAATTCTATTACTATCATTATACATATTATAAAGGCTGCCATGAGAGAAAGCAATATATGAATATATGTTTTATTTACATAATCCTGATCTATATCCATATTTATATTGAATTCTCCCTCAGAGCATTTAAATACGGATATACCCTTCGTATCATATCCCATGTTTATACGGTCTATAAGTCCGAAGTCTGAAAACTTTTCATTGAAATAATCTTCCATATCCAATATATCATCGGGCCTTAGTCCCTTGTCATACAGCGCCTTTACATCAGCGGCAATATTATTCAGTACAAGAGAAGATATATTGCTTACGGTAGTCTTGTAGTATGAAACAGGATGTCGGGTATCAATATATGAATAGTATTTTTTATCA
Source organism: uncultured Clostridia bacterium (assembly GCA_947589405.1). Classification (GTDB taxonomy): domain Bacteria; phylum Bacillota; class Clostridia; order Lachnospirales; family CAG-274; genus CANPXH01. The sequence goes on from CANQBT010000033.1 coordinate 6,648, forward strand.
TATATGAGCACAATATGGCCAATGCCGTTTTTTGCGGCAAAGGGCTGAGAAAGTACTCTGTTGCCGTTTACATCCGCAAACTCTGTTTCGTGTTTATGATCGATCATAAATACATCTGCAAGCTTTTCCGCAGTTAATTCAAAATTGGCGGCAACAGGCTTATTTTTTTCGTTCAGCACAATGACCTTCATATGGTCGCCGTCCTGAAGAGCGGGATTTTCAACTATTTCGTCAATGCCATAGTAATTATTTATGTCGATACCGGCGTCTATGCCTGTTTCAAGCTTTTGAGCAATGATCTCCGTTATAAAGTCAAAATACTGCTCCTTTATTTCAAGACAGCTGTTTTCGGCAGCTGATCTTACAACGGCATATGTAAATAATACGGATATTAAAATGATCAAAATATTTATTATTATTGAATATTTTCTTTTCATAGTCAGTAATATATCCTGTCTGCATATTCCAGCATATTGTCGCTTATTTCTATTCCCAGCTTATCAGCTGCCCTCTTATTTATTGAAACGTGGAGAGCATAGTCATATTCCTGAGGTATTTCCTCAGGCTTTTTTCCGTTCATTACGGCTGCCATAGCATTTACAAGATAGCCTGCGTCATCTTCAACAGAAAATGTAACGGACATGAGAGGGGAGCCTTTACGATCAAATTCATCACCGATCTGTCCGAATACGGGAATACCCATATTATGGAGCATATTGCATATTTCCTCAGCTTTATTTTCGTCTGTTACCATAGATGAATTTATCATAAATGCATCTATATTGTATTCGTTTACAAGAGTGAGTATATTTTTCTTGTATTCGCTGTAATAGTTTTCGGCATTCTTTGTCAAAAGTCCGTCCTCATTCATTTTTATAGAGCTTATTTTTGTGTCGGTTTTAGAGGCAATATCCGAATAATCTGACATTCCCGAAAAAACCTCGTCAAAATATATCATACCCAGATTTTTAAAATCAAATGTTTTTTTATAAAGTATAAATTGATTTACATAGCTTGATGAAAGTATGATAGCCCAAAGGTTGTGTATACCTGAAGTGTCGCTGTCGTTTGTTATACCTGATGCCACAGGGCTTACGCTGGAGGTCACAAGCACAGGTATTCTTCCGCTGGATAGGCTTTTTCCTATAATACCTGCGTCAGTACCTATGCATATAAGCATATCAATGCTGTTTTCATCAATATGGCTTTCAATGCTTTTTTTATAGTCGGCAGGATCTTCACTACTCATATCATAGTAGTTTGTAATATCTATAAAGCCGTCTGTACAATGCTGTGAAAAATACTCCGCCATATCCTCTGTATAAACATCGTCAGGAGTAAAGGGAAGCTCTTCGTCCATAGTTATCCAGCCGTTATTTTGCAGTTCATTAAAGAAATAGTAAAAAAGGGCTGTTGAAATATGCGGATCCACGCTCAGTATCTCCACCTTGAATTTTTGACCGTCCGAGCGCAGACATGGTTCGTATGTATTGCTCCTAAGTTCATCAATATACTGCTGAGAGCTTTCAAGAGCAAGCTTATTTGTACGGCTGCAACCGCACAGAAATGAGAAAATGACAATAAAAATTATAAACCTTTTCATGCTTATTCTCCTGTGTATTTAAGTACAAGCATAGTTATATCGTCCCACAACTCCTTACCGCTGTAGTGAAGCTTAAGGTCATCGTTTACGGCATTTACAAGGGATTCTGCGCTGTATTCCTTCGATACCGTTTCGGTAACGAGCTTCAGGAATCTTTCCTCTGTATAGAAGCTGTTGTCTGCGCCTACGGCTTCGGGAACACCGTCGGAATATATGAATATGCTTTCGCCCTTTTTAAGTGTAGTGCTTTCGTTTTTATATTTCATGTTTTCAAAGCAGCCTAAGGGCAGACCTGTGGAAGCATTCAGAAAATGAGGAGCATCATCAGCCACTATCGGTTTGTTGTGTCCTGCGTTGGCATATGTAAGTACGCCTGTCTTTTTATTGAATATACCTAAAAATGCCGTTACAAACAGAGCCTCGTCATTGTTTTTGCAAAGCCTGTTATTGATATTTTCAAGAGTCCGGGCAGGTCCAAGATCCATTTCGCCGTATATCTGTATATTTATTTTTGTTCGTATTGAAATAAATGATGCAGGCAGTCCCTTGCCTGCAACATCGCCTACAAACACAAGTATATTGTCATCGTCTATATTAAAGGAGGCATACACATCTCCTCCCACATACTTTGCAGGCTTCATAAGAGCATATACCTGAGCTGAGCTGTCATTGGGAAAATCAGAGTTCATAAGTGAAAGCTGTATTTTTGCGGCAGTTTCCATTTCCGCATTGGCTTTTTCCTTTTCGGCAGTTATTTCCTTTAATTCAGCCATATATTTTTTGGTGTTTTCGGACATTTTGGAAAAGCTGTCCGCCAGAATACCTACCTCATCGTTTGTGTTTATATCGCTTATGTCAATATCCATGCTTTCCTTGCCGAAGCTTTCTACCTTTTTGCTTAGGGATAAAAGAGGATTAACTATTGAACGTCCCATTTTTCCCGATATGAGCACAAGAAAAGGTATAAGCAGAAATGCAATAATTATATATACTACGGCCATCACAAAAAGCAGATTGCCTGTGTACTTTCTGATAATATTATTGTTGGCGCTGAAGCTTTCGCTATAGGTAGCTACGGTTTCATACAATGAATTAAGTGCAAATTCAAAGCATATTATAAAGTCCTTGTCAGACAGCTTGAATGAGATCCAGAAGTTTTTATCATCTACATTCATTGCGCCTGTGTCGGTCATGTTGAATTTTTTACATGCTCTGTCAAAGTCGCTGTCGCCTATTATTTTTTCGCCTTTGGAATTGAGAAGGGCAATTTCCTTTATATTGTCAAAGTTATTTTTAAGCAGGGAATTATAAAGTGAATTTATTTCCATACTTATTACCGATATGCCCTTAAATTCATTGTTGACCATAATAGGACACACATAGTCTATTTTTTCCTTGCCTGTAACGGAGCCTGTTATAACGCCTGTCCAGAGAGGAGCCTTTGTATTTTTACAGTCTATGTACCATTGTTCCTTTCTCTGATCCTCATAGCTGTCGCCGTAGTTTTCCTTTGTTCCGTCCACAACAAGACCGTTTTCCGTTACAATAAATATATCCAGAGCGTCAAGATCATTGGCATTGTATTCGGAATATGTGCTTATGTATTCTCTTACATCGGAAATGCTGTTTATCTCTGCAAGAGCTTTTGGTGTTTTGCCTTCTGCAAAGCCGACGCCGTACAGATCGCTTATGGGCGCTGAATAATCATCTGTATAGAGCATCTGTGTATAATTGGCTATACTCTGTCCCAATTCTTCACAGCTGCTGAAGTTGCGGTCTATTATGTTTAGACAGGATCGTCCCAGATCGTTGGCATAGCCGGACATGGCGTTGAGCAGCTCATTGTATGTGGTATCTTCAAATTCAGAATTTATTCTTTCATTTTCCGAAAGAATGATCCTGTTCTGTATGACCATAAAAACTATGGTCATGACCAAAAATATCAATGTGGCAGTCAGTAATGATATTACAAAGGCTTCTTTGATCTTGCTTTCTATTGATTTCAATTAAGTCACCTGCTGAAAATTATATTTCCGTTTAGATCAGTTATCTTTTTCAATGCCATAACAAGCTTGAAGCCGTTACGGCAGTATATTATTTTTTCGTTGTCATAGCTGAAGCTATTCTCTTGAGAAGCTTCTGAATAAAGTATCTTGTCGGTATATATGCGCTTGCCCTCATATACAAAAAAAGCACCGTTATGCATATATCTTGCCCTTATCTTCCTGTCTATATCCGATGGAAGGTCAGAGGGCGTGATCTCATAGTCTGAGTAGACCATAGTATGACGGTATATGCCATTTGAAACGGTGTATTTTACGCCCTGCTTTCCTGTAAGGTATCTGTATAATCCGTTCAGGAGAATAGGAATGCGATCCTCAGCCATATTGAGGATCTCAAGGGAATTTTCGTTTCCTTTAAGTTCTATTACGGAATCCGCAATGACCTCTCCCAGATCTATATCCACGTTGACCTTATGCAGGCAGATCTTCGTTTCCATTTCATCGAGCATAACGCTCCACAAATGAGGGTGATGACCTCTGTTTGTATAAAGGTCGCCCGGGTGTATGTTGTAGAAATCCATATATGAAAGTATTTCGGACGTGAGTATAAAAGGGCAGGCATTCATAAGAAAACACCGCACATCATTTATTTTGCTTATCCTTTTCGCAAGGTCAGGCTTTGTGTCTATTATTTCAAGACTGAGACTGTCTTTGTATCTTTCGGCTGCCTCATATACATCTGCGCAGAGTCTGGACCTGGGAGAAAGGAAATATTTGACATTGAATCTGCTGTCTGACATAAGAGCGTCAAGGGCTCTTGTGCCGTAACCCAGAAAACCTATATTTATCCTATTCATATATGTTTATACCTTATCCCAAAGAATTCATGAACCGTATAAATTTTTTTTGGAAACTGTCGCAGTAACTTCTGCCTATAGGCAGTATTGTTCCGTTGTTCAGAATTATTTCCTTTCTTGAAAATTCGTCTATGTATCTCAGATTGACAATATAGCTGTTATGACATCTGCAAAAAAATTCTCCCGGCAGCATTTGTTCTATTTCAGCCATTGTCTGACGAAAGGCTATCTTGTTTTCGCTTGTATGTATGTACAGACTGTGGCCTATTATTTCTATAAATATAATATCGCTTGTGTTTATTGTATATGACTTGTTCTTAAAATTAAGCATAATTTGTGAAGTGCTGTGATTTATACGCAGATCTGCCGAAATGGCGTTGTAAAGCATATTGAAGTCCACAGGCTTGATAAGAAAATGTATCGGCTGTATATTGTAGCCGTATTTCAAATAGCGCTCGTGAGAGCTTACAAAAATAATGCTTGTCATATTATTATTTCTTCTCATTTCCTGAGCAAAGTCAATACCGCTTTTACCCGTCAGCTCAATATCCAGTATTATAAGGTCAAAGGTATTGCCTACCTCCATTGCCTGCTCAAGTGCTTCGGCGTTGTCAAAGGACTCTATGCTGTGTTCAAGTCTTTTGAAGTTAAGAACGTCATCGCAAAGAGAGCACAGATTGTCTCTTATGATATTTTCATCATCGCATATTGCTACCTTATACATGAGCTTTCATCTCCGTTTCAGTTATGCCTTTATGTTGGGGAACTGTTTTTTAAAGATGTCTGTATTTTGAACACACCGTTCCCGTAACTTATATCCAAAAGACTTCCGTACTTTTTAACGATCATATTCATCTGTCTCAGTCCGAAGCCATGATTTTCCTTATTTATCTTGGTGGTCTCAAATACATTGCTTTCTGAGCTTGAAACCAGAACTGCTCCGCAGTAAGAATTTTTACAGCTTATATTGAGAAAATCATTCTTCATAATAGCGTTGAATTCTATAAAGCGTTTTATATTTTCAGGCATATTATTGCAGGCGTCTATTGAATTATCAAGCATATTTATGATGAGAGAACACAGGTCCATATCGGATATGTTCAGCTCCTTTGGCACATATATATTTGCCCTGAAGTTTATATTATGCCTGCGTGCTCTTTCTGCTGAATTTTGCACAATGGCGTTTATTGTAAAATTTTCTGAATAGTGTGATGCCGGCAGGGCTGAAAGCTGATTATTTATCTTTTTCATATATTTGCCAAGCTCTTCCGTTTTTCCCTGCTTGTACATAAGCTCCATAGCAATAAGATTATTTTTCCATTCATGCCGCATAGCTGAAGTACGGTTTATATTCTGCACCATAGATTCATAATTTTTGGTTATAAGTCTGTTCTGCAATTTAAGCACCTGAGTTATCGCTACCATATGAGCATATTTGCCTACCTGATACACATAGGCTGCAAAAAAACATGTAAGCAGAAAATAGAATGTTATGTAATACGGAAAAGTCCGTGAAAAAGCGAATAGGGAAACTCCTCTATAAATCTATATGTCCATTCGGGTATAAAAATGCTGCTGACCAGACAAAGGAGATAACGGAACAGTAATACCAAAGACGCCGTTATATTGATATAAATAAAATACCGCATGAAATAATTATCTTTATTGAGCAAAATAAATATTATCATAAGTACTATTGAAAAGGGTATTATATATCTATTTGATAAAAAAGCCTTCAGCAAAGGGTGCATAAACATATACCCCTGAGCTGAGGAAATGCTGTTGACTGCAAAGCATATGGAAGCAGCTGCAAGGATAAGAAGCGTATAGTCAGGATCACCCACAAGCAGATTGAAGAGGAACAAACCGCAAAGCATTACAAAAATAAATGCAAATAAAGAAGCGGGAACGGCATAATGATTCGCATAGGCTGTTATATTGCGTATATTGTCTATGGTTATTGCCTTGTCCATATAGTTTGTCGGATTTATATCATAGGCTATGCTTATAGGAGAAAATGTTGTAAAATGATGAATAAATAATATTGTAAGTGTACATATTAGTGTGAAAACAATAAGACATAAGAATGTTTTTTTATCCATATTTACCATCCCCATTTTATCCGACATTAATTTTTATTCTACCATAAATGAAAAAATCAGACAAGGGCATAGGACCGCTAATGGCGTAAACGATCATTTTGACGGCGTAAACGACATTTTGGGGCTTAAAACTAATGGGATCGATTTTATTTTGCTAAACAAAAATCCTTCAAAACAGACCAAATAAATCTGCCGCATTATGACCTTTCACAGATCATAATGCGGCAGATTTATAAATATCATTCTTTATTGAAAAAATGAGATAATATCTTTGAAACAGCAGGAGCGCCGGCAGTAAAGTATAACAGTACCACAAACTGCATTATCGCTTTGGCAGCCCCTGTACTCAGACCTGCCGATACGATCATATCGGCAGCAGGAGAAGCGAAGCTGTCCAGAACCGAATATATAAAGAAGCATATTAACGCTCTTACTATTCTTTCTTTATTGCCTATATCCGTTGAAAACTTTATAAAGCGTTTTTCAATAAACCAGCCTACAAGCATACCCATAGCTCCGCCTGCGGTCTTGAAGGAATCCACAGCCATTTTGGAACCCTCTACTATAACGGAACCGTCTTGGGCATAGTCAACGGGATATGATTTAAGGGCTGCATATAATATAAGTATCACACAAACAGCAAGACCTGTTGAAAGCGCCCATATATCTCCGTTGGGTCTTTCCTCTATCAAGGGCATAAGCTTTGCCATTGCAAAGAGTACTGCCGTGCCTATTACAAGAGCCACCACAACGTCCTGAGGAGTATGAACTCCCAGATAATTTCTTGAGAAGGCAATAAGCAGCACAAGTATTATAAGTATTGCCTTGATCACTTTGTGTACGGCAGCTTTGCCGCCTGTATCGAGAGCACATCCTCCCCATATGCTTACGGCATTTCCCGTGTGTCCGCTGGGGAATGAATAGCCTGTAGCGTCAGCCTGAGCCTCAGGCACAGGCGTTATTCTAGGGTCCTTTATCCAGGGACGGTATACACAGGCAGTTATTTTTATAAAGCCGTTTATGACTCTGTTGGCATAAAGTGTAAACATAAGGAAAACACCCTTTTTCTTGTCAAAACACCAGTATATTATACCTATGACAAACATAAGCACAGAGGTTTCTCCGAGCTTTGTGATATATTCCATAAGCGGTGTAAAAATATTGCCTGTTGCTTCCCTCAGATTTTGCAAAAAAAGTAAATAATTAATATCCATATTTTTCTCCCTTCATTTAAAAGCTTATATCATTATACAGACAGCTCACATTGTTTGGTCTGTATTTGCATATAGGGCTGAGCAAGTGCGGGAATGCTGTCCCGCACTTGACGAGTCAATGCCAATATTATTTAAGAGGAAATATTACGCTCCCATAGTCGGTCCGTTATTCTGCGCCTGTCTTTGTATGATTGGCTGCGTAAGAGCCGGTGCGTTGTCCTGAGCTTCCGGAGCGTTATGCATTTCGCTCAGATTAATTGGACGAACGGAATTATTAGGCACATTTATTTTGAAGTGGCTTGTAAACGCAGTATCTTTTTCCGTAAGAGGTCTGCCGTTATTGGCTCTGGCATTTATTCTGATAGCTTCATTTACATTTTTAATAGTATTGTTTCTTAATACTGCTTTTTCTGCATCTATGAGGCTTTGCTTGTATTCCATAACGTCTCTGTTATTCTTATCGATAGCTGCGGGACCTGATATTATCCTCTGAATAAATGATAAAGGCTTTACCTCCGGCTTTATTTCCGGCACAGTTCCGGGAGTGAATACAGGAGGCATAATGCCCGCAGCAGTCTTTATTCCTATCATAGGTATAGAGGTCTTGCCTGAAGTGTCCTTACTCCATTTGGCAGGATCGGTCATGGATCTGAAATTTTCTGCTACTGCGGAGAATATATTTGCCTTTTCCTCGATCTCCGCAGGAGTCATATCCTTGATATTTCCTGTAACTGCCGTTATCTCCCTTAAACTGTTTTGACCTATGTATATATCGTCAAGGGTGATGGCAGGCTCCTTGTCCTTTAAGGCATTAAGTATAGCCCTTCCTGAAGATATATCGTCAAGACTCAGATTAAGAGCAGGGAAGTTCTTATCCATCTCCTTTTTATTATCGGCAGAAATTGGCTCGTTGTTGAGCATACTGCCGTATGCATTGGCAGCTCTGTTATAGCTTTCCGCTTCCTCTGCGCTAAGAGGAGAATCCAACATGATCCTGTTTATATCATGCATATACTTATTGTGGTTATCGACATTTTTATCTGCAATTCTCTTGACCTCGTCATTGATATGGAGTATTCCGTCTTCTGCCATAAGGTGCTTCATTCTTCTGTGATATTCGTTGTATCCATCTTTTACAGTTTTGTGATTTTGTTCCATATATCTGTCTACCACATTTTTATCTGCCATTTTTCTGATCTGAGCTTCTGACATCTCAGGATTTTTGTTGGTAAGATCGTTTATTTCTGCTGTCATTTCATTTCTGTACGTTTGGGTCCCTCTGTAGTTCCTCCTGTCCTCTATATATACCCTTGAATGCTTCAGTACTCTTTCGTTACTTAGATTACGTACATTATTAGGTACTTCTATATCCTTTCCGTCTGTGTCCTTGTAAGTTATGTTTGCCGCATTTGCGAAAGGATCAGACATTAGTTTATTTTCATATTTATTTATAATGAATCCTTGTATCTCCGTTTTGCTTACAATACGTGAGCTTATGTTTTCGGGAAGAGTGTTTTCGTCCTCTCTGACTGCCTTAAGTGTTTCAAATGTATGCTCAGGATTTATGGTAAGAGGATTAAGGCGTTCATTGGCTTTTAAGAATATGAATGTCTTTCCGTTTTTATTGCCCTCAATATCCGTGCCGTTGAATACGGAGTTAAAAGCATTTGTAAGCTTAGGAAAAATATTTTTTATATCCTCTGCCTTCGGCTCATCTCCAATTCCGAAAAATTCCTTTGCGCTCTTATTGTTTATAACAATATTATCAAGAGCTTCTTTAAATTCCTGAGGTGTTGAATTTTCAGTCAGATCTTTTCCTGTAAGCATTGATATAAAGTTAAAAGCGTTTTTGCTGTTTTCTTCGGCAGAGGCTTCGGGATCGAATTTCATCATGTTGAATTCCTCCGCCATTATGCCTGAGTCCTTGCCGCTCATAAACCAGCGGGGAAGTGGATTGGCAGGGTCATAAGATATAGTATTATCTTGGGCTTCGGATACTCCCATATCGTCAAATTCCATCATTTCGGAAGTGTCTATTATTTCAAACTCGCTTTCGTTATTTTTTTCCTCTTCAACCGGATTTAGCTCTTCGTCATCATCATCAAGCTCGGCTTCAAGATCTTCGATAGACTCTGTGTCATTTTCGGCAGAGTTGTCCTGATGACTGTCGTTCTCAACGCCATCGCCGTCCAGAGCAGCATACTCTTCCTCAAGCTCTGCATTAAGGGCAGCCTCTCTTTCTTCGTCTACAGGAACGGGATCTACCAGTCTGTTGACTCTTTCTTGAAGCTCTTTTAAATCATCGTTATCAAGATCCGTGTCTGTATCCAGATCCTCAAGCTCAAGCTCATCATCGTCATCAGGTTCATCAGCCTGTGGCTGTGGTGTTGCATCTTCATTTACATTAGCCTGTGGCTGTGGTGCTGTACGTTCATTTACATCAGCTTGTGGCTGTGGTGTTGTATTATCATTTGCATTAGCCTGTGGCTGTTGCGCCGCACCTTCATTTTCGTTAGCCTGCTGTTGTGGTGGTGCACCTTCATTTTCATTAGCTTGCGGTTGCTGTGCTGTATTATCATTAGCGGCAGCCTGTGGCTGTGGTGCTGCATTATCATTAGCGGCAGCCTGCGGCTGTGGAGCTGTATTATCATTAGCGGCAGCCTGCGGCTGTGGTGCTGCATTATCATTAGCGGCAGCCTGCGGCTGTGGTGCTGCATTATCATTAGCGGCAGCCTGCGGCTGTGGTGCTGCATTATCATTAGCGGCAGCCTGCGGCTGTGGTGCTGCATTAT